>JAJDNM010000013.1 GCA_022340665.1 Acidobacteriota bacterium
CTGAGATGCCGCAGGCTCGAGAGCAGCGCTAGCCTCGCGGATATTCGTCGGATAGTCCAGGTCAGGATTCGCTAGAGTGATGACCATGAAAATTACCACCGTTTGCGCCTTGTGTCTGCTTACAGCAACTTCAGCGATTGCGGAAGACGATTTCTCCGATGACTGGCTCACAGTCGCCGAGAAGAGCGAGTTCCGTGCTACCTCGAGCTACGACCAGACGATGGACTATCTCCGTCGATTGGAATTAGCCGCACCCGAATGGATCCGGGTTACCGATTTCGGCCGAACCGGCCAGGGCAGACCGCTTCCGCTGGTGATCGTCTCGTCGGACGGCGCATTTACCCCTGAAACGGCCGCAGCTACCGGAAAGCCGATCCTGCTCATCCAGAGCTGCATTCACGCCGGTGAGGTGGACGGCAAGGACGCCACCCTGATGGTGCTCCGCGACATCGCCCTTGGGCGGAGGCCGGAGCTGGCCAAGGCTGCTGTCACCCTCTTTGCTCCCATCTATAACGCCGACGGTCACGAACATGTCTCGCCCTACAATCGATCGAACCAGAACGGTCCGGTCGAGGGCATGGGCTACAGGGCGAACGCGAGCGGCATCAATCTCAACCGCGATTTCCTGCGCCTGGTGAGCCCCGAGGCAAAAGCTCTGGCGAAGCTGGTCGCCACCTGGAATCCCCATCTCCACGTTGACAACCACGTCACCAACGGTTCTGACCACGCCTGGGTCCTGACCTGGCTGGTCGCCGAGGCACCACAGCTCGCGGCGCCCGTCGATGCCTGGGTCGACAGCCATCTGCCGAAGGTATGGGCCAAGATCGAAACCGACGGCTATCCGAATGGGCCGTACGTCAGCCATGTGTCCCGTTCAGACCCAAGTGCAGGGATGATCTGGGATGTCGCGCAACCCCGGTATTCATCCGGCTACTTTCCCCTCCGCAACCGGGTATCGATCCTGATAGAGATGCACGCTCACAAGCCTTTCAAGGACAGGGTGCTGGCAAATCGGGCATTCATCGATGCTTTGATCGTGGAGGTAGGCGCATCTGGCGACGACCTGGTTCGGGCAGCCCAAACGGCGGACGCTGCGACGGTCGCAAAAGGCGCCGCCGACGCCAAGCCTTCCAAAGTGATCGTGACTTGGGGCGTTGCCGAGAACGGCGAGAAAATCAGGTGGCCGGCCTACGACTGGCAAGTCGTAGACTCGATGGTCACTGGCGGAACTCGCCTGCAGTACCACCCTGGGAAGCTTCACGAAGTCGAGATCGAGTGGCGCCACCTTCCGGTCGCAGAAGTGACCTTGCCGCGACCGCGCGGGTATATCGTGCTCGGCGGCTGGCCACAGATCGAGGAGGTAATACGGGGGCACGGTCTTCGAGCACAGCGAATCGCCAGCGATGTCGAGCTCGACGTAGAAACCGTGCGTCTCTCGAACCCAGAGTTCGCCACTTCCTCTTACCAGGGCGTCGTCATGGTCGAGGATTTCAGTGTTAGCCGGCAGACCGAGCGCCGTCGCATCGAAGCGGGCAGCTTATGGATCCCGGCCAATCAGCCCGCTTTCGAGGTCGCGGTGCAGCTCTTCGAGCCAGAGGCGCCGGACTCGCTGGTTCGCTGGGGAGCTATCTCGTCGCTCTTCGAGCGCAAAATCTATATCGGCAGCGATGTTCTCGAAGAGCTCGCACGCGACATGTTGGCCGACGGGCAGATTCGCCTCGAGTGGGAAAATGCTCTCGAAAATCCAGATTTTGCCGCCAACCCGCGCGCTCGTTACATGTGGTGGTATCAGCGCACGCCGTACTGGGATGAGACGGTGGGCCTGCTTCCGGTCCTGCGGGTGATGAATCCGGTGGATCTCGAGCTCGAAACGTGGCCGCAGCCCTGACTGAAACACAACCATTCGGCAACCAATGGGGACCGCTCGGGCGCGCTCTGCTCGATTTCCACAGGGGCGCCACGGATGCCCGAATCATCGTCCATACCGATCTCTGGCACGACGAGATCACGCCGGTCGCCGAGTTCTACCGCCCGGACCGCCAACCACTGCCGGAGATCGAGCGCGCGGCCCTCGGCCTTTGCCATGGACGGACGCTGGATCTCGGTGCCGGCGCAGGAAGGCACGCTCTCGAGCTGCAACGACGTGGCCTCGAGGTGACGGCGGTCGATGTGTCACCGGAAGCGGTCCACGTGATGCGCGAACGAGGAGTCGAGGACGCCCGACACGGAAACCTGGATGCCGTCGCCGGGGAAGAATTCGGCACGATTCTGCTGCTCATGCACGGGATCGGTCTGGTAGGGACCCTTGGCGGCCTCACCGAATTTTTCGATCGCGCCCGCCGCCACCTCGAAGATGGTGGCCAGGTCATCTTCGACACGGCAGATCTCGGCCTCGTCATGCCCGCTCGATTCGAGGAGGAAATCGACGTATGGCGTTCCGGCGGACCGTACCCGGGCGAGGTTGAGTACCGCCTGTCTTACGAGGGCTTCGAGGGTGAGCCCTACCGATGGTTATTTGTCGACCCCGTGACTCTTGTCGAGTGGGCCGCGGCGGCCGACTGCCACGCCGAAATCGTTGCCAGGGGGAACCGGGGAACCTTTTTGGCCCGCATCACGGCGTAATCAATGGTATGCTTCGCCCTCGCCGAGCGCGGAGCATCGCTGCTCAGCACAGAAAGGTCCCCAATGAAAAACTATTTTCAGATTGCATCCACCCTTGTGATTGCCCTGATCGCCGCGCACCTGCCGGCGGTCGCGCAGGAAGCGGCGACGCCTGCCGGAAACGTCAACCCCGCGGTGCTCGAGGTCAACGGTGAAAAAGTCTACGCCGCCGAGATCAGCATGACCATGCAGAACATCGCTGCCCAGGTCGGCGGTAAGGAGAACGTCGAGGACGAGCAGGCTCTCGTCCAGGCAGCGACCCAACGTGTGGTCGAGCAAACGTTGCTCGCCCAGGAAGCACGCCGCACCAACGTGCAGCCCAACGAACTCCGGCTGGCGCAGATGACCCAGGCGGTCGAGCAACAGGCCGGGGGTCGTGAGTCACTCGAGTCGAACCTCGCTACCTTCGGCATGGATCACGACGGATTCGTGAGCTTTCTTCGCGATCTGGAGCTCACACGCTCGTTGATCGAAAAGCAGATCAGCCCGACGATCCAGGTGTCTGACGAGGAGACCCGTGCGTTCTATGACGAGAACCAGGAACTCTTCCAGGCCCCGGAACAGGTCCACGTACGCCACATTCTTTTCAATGCGCCTCTGACTGCTGACACCGACACCGCCGCCGCGACCCGGGCCAAGGCTGAAGACGCCCGCAAGCGCGCTGTCGCCGGCGAGGATTTTGCCGAGCTCGCGCGCGAGCTCTCGGAGGGACCAAGGGCGTCAGAGGGTGGCGATCTCGGATTCATAGCACAGGGCCAGATCGCGCCCCAGTTCGCGAACGCGGCATTCGCTCTGGAAATTGGTGGTATCTCTCCCGTGGTCCGCACCAACTTCGGCTTCCACGTCATCAAGGCGGAGGAGAAGCGCCCCGCGAGGACCCTGACGTACGACGAGGTTGCGGAACAGGTTCGGGGCCTGCTGATCCAGCAGAAGACCGGCCAGGCCGTCGGCGAGCTCGTCAAGACTCTCGGTGACAAGGCCGAGATCGTGAATCTGGTCGATCCCGAGGCGAACGCTCCGGCACAGCCGTAGGACCGCGCAAATCGTTGCGATCATCCGATTGTTGCGATGATCAACTCGGGCTGATGGCCCTCGTAGCCCAGGTAGCCAACATCGTGCCGATATAGCGCCCATCCTCTGGGTTGCTGCAAAGATGGTCGGCATCACCGACCGAGAGAAAGCTTTTCGGATGCTGAGCGGCAGAGAAGATCTCGACCGCACTCTCGATGTCAACCGTCCGATCCGCCGGAGAGTGGCATATCAGCAAAGCCTTGCCCATTCTCGAGACGGCTTCTCTCATATTGACCGTCTCGAGGTCGTCAACCAGGTCTTTACCGATTCGGATCGATCGTCCCCCAATCACGACCACCGCCTCGCCCGTACCTTCCAAATCCCCTGTTTGGGACCGGAGCCGGCCAGCGAGAATGTTCAAATTGGCGGGCGCTGCAAGTGTCGCCACCGCCACCACCGACGAGATTCGGTGCGCAGCGAGAATCGCGGCCGCACCGCCGAGCGAATGACCAACAAGAACTTTCGGAGCCTCCAGCTCCCCGCCCATGAATTCGGCCGCTGCGACCAGATCATCGACATTCGAAGAAAACGTGGTCTCCGCGAAGTCACCCTCGCTCTCGCCGAGGCCGGTGAAATCAAAGCGCAGAACACCGAACCCTTGGGCGGCGAGTGCCTTCGAGATTCGCACCACGCCCTTGTAGTCCTTGGAACACGTGAAACAGTGGGCGAAGAGAACATAGGCGACCGGTTCTCCCTCGGCCGGCATGTCGAGCAACGCCGCCAACTGATGGCCCGACGCATTATCAAAGGTGATCTTCCTGGTGTGCATTGAACCTCCCGATTGCGCGTTCGCCGAATGATATCGCCCTCGAGCCCGTACCATCCAGGAACCGGGCCGGAAGTGCTCGTTGCCATCCTGCCGGTAAAGCGTATACCGTTGACGTCGCCACGACGAATTCGGGAGGACTGCATTCGCGGTGGATGAGAATCGTTTGACCGATCAATTTGCGAAAACGCGGTCCGGCGTTCCGCCGGACGAACGGGCGGTCGAATTCCTCTCCTCGACCCATGCCGGCGGCATGAAGGCGTCGACCCCGAACCACCGATCATCAGGCACGTGAAACTCGCTCAGAGGGAGACACCATGGGCGTCGGCATCATCGATATTCTGGTCTTCGTCATCTTCGTGGTCGTGGTCATCGGAGTCGGCCTCTGGCAGAGCCGGGGCGAGGAGACCCGTGGTGAGCACGGCGCCCGGGATTACTTCCTCGCCGGGCGCGGTCTCACCTGGTGGCTGGTCGGCTTCTCCCTGATCGCCGCCAACATCTCGACCGAGCAGTTCGTCGGTATGAGCGGCAAGGCGGCCGACTGGCTGGGCATGGCAATCGCCAGCTACGAGTGGATGGCGGCCATCACCCTGGTGGTCGTGGCCTTCCTCTTCGTGCCGACCTTTCTGAGGAGCGGCATCTACACCATCCCCGAGTTCCTCGAGTACCGCTACAACCCTTTCGCCCGCATGGTGATGGCCATCTCTACTCTGGTCATCCTCGTCGGCGTACCGACCGCATCGGTGATCTACTCCGGAGCCAAGGTGATCACCGTCAACTTCCAGGGTCAGGCGCTCTTCGGGCTTGATCTCGGGAGCATAACGGTCGGCTGTTGGATCATCGGTTGCCTGGCGGCGGTCTACGTGTTCGCCGGGGGTCTCAAGGCCTGTGCCTGGGCCGATCTCATACAGGGCACGGCGCTGATCGTAGGCGGGTCGATCATCGCCTACCTCGCCGTGCGCCTGCTCGGACACGCGGATCCCACCGCGCTGGCTGCGACAGCGACGACTTCCGTGAACCCTGCCCAACTGACCGACGCCGGAGCGATCGAGCGCCTTCAGCTGCTCAATGCAGGAAACTGGGAGGTCGGGAAGCTCCACATGGTACGGCCCCCGGAAGATCCCGAGGTTCCGTGGACGGCCCTGGTCGTCGGATTGTGGATCCCGAACTTCTTCTACTGGGGCCTCAACCAGTACATCACCCAGCGAACCCTCGGTTCGAAGTCGCTCGCCGAAGGTCAGCGGGGCGTCGTCTTCGCCGCCTTCCTCAAGCTACTGATTCCCTTCATCGTCGTCATTCCAGGCATCCTCGCCTACAACCTCTTCACCTCGGATCTGGAGACGGCGGCAGTGGTGAAGAACGCCAAGGCTATCGCCACATTCGCTCCGGATCTCTATGTACAGCTCTCCGACGAGGTCAAACCGGACGCCAAAGAAGCGCTCTTCGTCAACGACATCAAGGCCATCGACAGACGACTCGAGGATGCACGAACGAAGGCACCCGACGAAATCACGGTCTTCCGGTTCACCGAGACCTTTGCCGAAAGCCACCCGGCTGACGCAATGCGCATCATTTCCTACAACGCGGGCCAACTCGGCACCGGCGAACCGGCAACCGCACCTGATCCCGCCAGCATTGTCGAGGCCAACGGGGATCTCCTCGGCCGGATGAGCGGCGGCGAGGTGGGCGGTGCGGTCCACGAGCTGGTGTTGCGCGACTACGACGCCGCCTTTCCGGTCCTCATCAAGAACCTTCTGCCGTCCGGCATCGGCCTCAAGGGATTTGTACTGGCGGCAATCTTCGGCGCAGTGGTGAGCTCGCTGGCATCGATGCTTAACTCGTCATCGACGATTTTCGCAATGGATATCTATCGGAAGGTCAAGAAGGAAGCCTCTCAGTTTGAGCTCGTGTCGGTCGGTCGCATCTGCGTTGTCGCCTTTGTCTTCATCGCGATACTGATTGCACCGAGGTTGGACAACCCGAAATTCGGCGGGATTTTCACCTTCATCCAGGAGTTCCAGGGCTTCATCAGCCCCGGCATCCTGTCGATCTTCCTCTTCGGGGTACTCGTGCACCGGGCGCCTCGCGCCTGCGGTACCGTCGGGCTGATCATCAATCCGATTCTCTACGGGGCGCTCAAGTACTTCGCCCCGGACATCGCATTCCTCAACCGCATGGCGATCTGCTTCTTCGTGATCCTCGCGGTGCTGGCGATCATGACTCTTGTCAAACCGTTGCCCGAACCGGTCACCTTGCCCGTCAACCCGACCATGGACATGAGGACCGATCCCCGAACCAAGGTCTTCGGCATCGCGGTGGTCCTGTTGACGCTGACCCTGTACGTCATCTTCTGGTAGGAAGTTGGAGAGTGGAATGACACCCACAGACGTTGATAGGTTCGCAATCGCCGAACTTCGGCGTCTCGCCTCTGAATCGGGCCTGGACATCGAAGGAGGTCTGGTGCGCCGTTCGTCCTCCCGCTTCTGCTTCGGCGTCGAGCACGGCGATTACAACGGCACAGAGCTCTTCGGCGTTGGCACCGACCGCTTCATCTGGCTGGCCTTCAAGCCCAATGACAGCGGGCGGGTGCGCCTGCTGAGCGGCAACTTCCCGGGAGACGGGATTATCTCGTTCACTCCAGGGGTGGTGCCTGAACCACGGGCCCCCGAGATAGCGGACACCTGGGGCCGCTTCCCCTTCGGTGTGGACCATGTTCTCAGGCGCGAGGCCATCGAGCTGTCGAACGGCGCCGATATCGTGCTGTACGGCAACATCCCCGGCGGCGGAATGTCGCGCTCCGCGTCGGTCACCCTGAACCTCATTTTGACGCTGCTCGACATCAACCACGTCAAGATCGACGATCCCCTTCGCATCGTTGACCTCGCGCAGGCCGTCGAAACCGATTACATCGGTTCACCGTGCGGTCAGCTCGACCAGGTCATGATCCTCTTCGCCAAGGAGGGCATGGGAACTCATTACATCCCCCGAGATCGATCAATCAGCTACCTGCCCTTGGGCGAAGACACAGAAGATTTTCGAATCGTCGGGCTCGACACGGGCACTGTGCGGCCGGGCCTGGAGAAATCGACCTACTCGGTCCGCCGTGCGGAATGCGACGAGTTCGCCGAAATGCTCGGTCCTGAGTTCGCGATTACCCTCCTCGCTGACGTGAAGTCCCCCGATCTCTACCAGCGAATCCTCGACATGTACGGAAATACCCACCCAGACCACTGCGATCGATTGACCTACATCTTCGAGGCTCAGCAACGATTCGAGACCATGCTCGACGCCTGGAAGGCCGGAGACATCGAGTCGGTCGGACGGGTCTTTCGCGAGGACGGTATCGGATTGAGAGATCTCTACAGGATTTCCGGTCCGGAGTTGGAAACCATGTGCGATATCGCGCGCACCGTCCCCGGCGTGCTCGGTGAACGCATGCTCGGCGGCGGAGACAAAGGCGCCGCCGGCGCCCTCGTCCGCACAGACTGCGTGGGGACCCTCGAAGAAGCCGTATGCACAGGCTATCGGCGAAGCCACCCCGAATACGCCGATGCCTTCGCGGTTCATTCCTGCAGGATTGTCGATGGGATCACGGTGCTCGAAGAGAGGATTTGATCGAGTCCGTCCCGTCCTTCCGCCTGCTATGATTCTTCCTTCGAGCGCAGATTACGGAGGACTGAAATGAACGCTCCTACCGGTTTTTACAGCCAGGTGAACGTCAATTTCGATCGCGCGGCGGCACTGACCGGCCACTCACCTGGCATGCTCAGCCAGATCAAAGAGATCAATAACGTGATCCGCTTCACGTTCCCGATCGAACGCGACAGCGGCAAGATCGAGGTACTGCATGCCTGGAGGGCCGAGCACAGCCATCACATGCTGCCTACGAAGGGAGGTGTCCGCTACGCCGCGATGGTCAACGAGGACGAGATCAAGGCGTTGGCGGCGCTCATGACCTACAAGTGCGCGATCGTCGACGTACCCTTCGGCGGAGCAAAGGGCGGGATCAAGATATCGGCCCACGAGTATTCTGAGGACGAGCTCGAGCGGATCACCCGCCGCTTTACCTTCGAGCTGTTCAAAAAGAACTTCATCGGTCCGGGACTCGACGTGCCGTCTCCCGACTACGCCACCAGCTCCCGGGAGATGGGCTGGATCGCCGACACCTACATTACGCTCGCCCCCCAGGACATCAACGGCCTCGGATGCGTCACTGCAAAACCCATCCAGCAGGGAGGCATCCAGGGTCGCACCGAAGCCACCGGTCGTGGGGTCTTCTACGCCCTTCGCGAAATCTGCAGCCGGGGCCGCGACATGCGGCCGCTCGATCTCATCCCGGGGCTGGAGGGCAAGAGGGTCGTCGTACAGGGTCTCGGCAACGTCGGCTACCACGCCGCCAAGTTCCTGCAGGAAGAGGGCGGCGCAAAAATTGTCGGTTTGATCGAGTACGAGGGTGCCATATCGGCACCCGGCGGCATGCGTGTGGAGGAGGTCATGGCGCATCGCCGGGAAACTGGCGCCCTGCTCGGGTTTCCGGGAGCCCAGGATCTCGACCAACGGGACCAGGGCCTCGAGCTCGAATGCGACATCCTGGTGCCGGCCGCGCTCGAACACGCAATTACAATGGACAACGCTCCACAGATCAAGGCCAAGATCATTGCCGAGGCCGCCAACGGCCCGGTGACGTCCGAAGCGAGCGAGTATCTGCACGAGCGCGGGGTCATGGTGATCCCGGACGCCTACATCAACGCGGGGGGGGTGACTGTCTCCTACTTCGAGTGGCTCAAAAACCTCCAGCACGTCCGCCTCGGTCGGATGGAAAAGCGATTCGAAGAAAAAGCGGCGAGACAGTTCCTCGCCGCCATCGAACAGGCCACCGGCTCGTCATTCAGCGAATCCGAAATCAACGATTTCGCTCGCGGACCGGACGAGATCGACCTCGTCAACTCGGGCCTCGAAGAAACCATGATCAAGGCTTACAACGAGATCCGTGAACTCAGCGAACGCCATCAGGGTATCGATCTCCGGACCGCCTCGATGATCAGCGCGATCAACAAGATCGCGGCGGTCTACAAGCACAGGGGGCTGTTCCCCTAGCCCGCCCAAGTTTCGAGTCGTTCGCGATGCGGGAAAGTAGAGGGGAAAAGGGGAAAACACCCCCTTTTCTCCTTTTCAGAGTAATCAAAAGGGCGAGTTCTATTCCCCGAGCTCGAACGGGATCCGGATCTCGCTCTCCTTCTGGTCGATTCCGAGGACCCATCTCCCCGCCTGGATTCCACCTTTGACGTTGAAGAACAAGCGCCCGAAGCAACCGCGTCGGTCAGACACGGTCACCTCGTCGAACGAGACACCACCGCCCGGCTCGACAAAGAACTGAACGAAACACTCTTCGCGGCTCGGCGGAAAGTAGTCGAGCGGGTCCCGGTTGACGTTTGCCTTGGAAATGACCGGCCGCAGCGAGCCGTACACCTCGTTGAACTCACTCTGGGTCGCCAGCCGCACCCGGGTTCCATCCGGGGCACGGAGGAACACATCGTCACGGGTCACCTTTGCGCTCTGACCGTTCGGCGAACTCAGACCGACCTCGAGAATCATCCACTCATCACCGATCTGGGAGTTGGCGAACCTGTAGCCGAGCACAGTCCAGAGCTCCGGTCCGTATTGCTTGAGCACGTAGCGGCCCATCCGCTCGACACCCGGGGTATCCGTGGGGACGGTGGAGGAGCAGCTGGTGAGAATCATGGCCAGGCTGGCAATCGCCAGAGCCGCAACTAAGGACTTGGATCTGATTGATATCGATTTCATGGTTTCCCCTTTCATTTCCGACTCTGTGTAATGCAAGGTCGATGCCAAATCGTTACACAATCTCGTCCGGACCACCAACCCTTTTTGTCTCCTGTCGATGACACTCTATCCAAATCCGGTGGCACTTATTCTTGCTCAGCAGACGAGATTGGTCCAACTTTCGTGTGCTCTGGCCATTTGAACGTAGGACCGGCCGGTAGCGCAAAGACCTCCGGAACGGGTATCCTGTCCCCCGGGTGTCGGCGCCCGGCGATCGCAGCAGTCGCCGCGACGAACTCACAAATCATCGATGTGTCCCCAGAATGGAGGATTGAATGGCCAAACCGCGGTACTACTTCTCGGGAGAGCGTGACACGGCCGACCTCGAATTCTCGAGTCTCGGTTTCGACTACCTCGCTTGCCCCTACCGTTTCGAGGCTGTTTTCGAACACGGGATCTGGCGCGTCCGAGGAATCGTCGAAGACAACACGATGCACGTCCCCGAAGGTAGCCAATGCCTTCACTACGGCCAACAACTCTTCGAGGGCATGAAGGTACAGCGGGCCGCTGACGGAAGGATCTTTGCGTTTCGTCCGGCGGACAACTCTCGCCGGCTCAACGAGGGTGCACGCTACCTCAAGGGCCCGGAGGTCCCGGAAGAGCTGTTCCTTCGCGGAATCGAGGAGGTAGTTGCGGCAAATCACCCGTATGTTCCGCCGCACGGCAGCGGCGCGGCTCTCTACCTGCGGCCGTTCTACGCGGGGATCGGTGACAACGTCGGCGTCAAGCCGGCAAAAGACTATGTCTTCCGCGTTTTCGTCACCCCAGTCGGGCCGTACTATAAGGGCGGATTCGGATCCGAGCAGGGTAAATCGTTCATGGTCAGCCGCTATGATCGCGCGGCCCCGCACGGAACCGGACACATCAAGGCGGGTGGCAACTATGCAGCCTCGTTTTATCCGGGGTCGGAGGCGAAAGAACGCGGCTTCGTCGACGCCATTTACCTCGATCCGATCGAACACCGATTCATCGAAGAGATCGGAGCCGCCAACTTCCTAGCTTTCAAGAACGATGCACTCATCACCCCGGATTCCCCGAGCATCCTGCGCTCAGTCACCCGCATGTCGCTGATGAAGATCGCTTCCGAAATTTTCGGCTGGCCTACCGAGGAACGGAAAATCTCGATCGACGAGCTCGACGACATTTCGGCCGCTGCCTGCTGTGGCACTGCTGCGGTTCTGTGCTGGGTTTCACGAATCGTCGACGGTGAACGAAGCTGGGACTTTGGCTTCGACGAGAGATGGCAGAACCTCTATGACGCCTTGGTCGGTATTCAGACTGCCACCCAAGATGACCCTTTCGGGTGGCTTCACGAGATATCAGTTTGACGCCTGGAGATCCCTGATCGCCTCGTCCCGATCTTCAAAAATCGAAAATATCTCGTCGAGTCTCGTCAAGCGCAGGAGGCTGAGAATTCTGCTATGAGGCCTGAGAAGCGCCATCCGCCTGCCCTCCTTCTCGAATCGCTGCAGATAACCCACGAGCTCTCCTAGACCGGTTGAATCGACGTTGTCGATCCCGGACATGTCCACCAGCACCGCAGGCACTCCCGAGTCCAGGAGCTCCTTGAGGTAGGAGGAGAATTGCCGCGCGGACTCTCCAAAGTTGATGACCCCGCGGACTTCGACCACGGTGACGCCGTTCTCTTCAGACCGTTCAATCTCCATCGGTGGTCTCCTCGTCTGCAGCGCCCATTGTAGGGGCGGCCCGAACACCAAGGCAAGGGGTTCGGCCACCACCACGTCCGTAGCCGACCTCACGAATTGACGGCCTCCAGGGCGCTCCGCCTTTCCTCCGCGATCACCTCGACGAGCAGGCAGTCTTCCTGTTCCAATTCGGGGAGCAGTTCGGGCGCGGAATTGAGAATCACGACGTCGAGATAGCGCTCTCTCGGTATCGCCCCGGCGACGGTTTCCGAAACCAGGTTGAGGGCGGCTCGCAAGGACCCGAGGGCCGCCGGATTCAGCCACGCGAATAGCACCAGCCCTGGGCCGTGGCCGCTCTCGGGCACCTCGACTTCTGCCAGGTAGGCGAAGGCGAGATCCGGACAACTTCCTAGGCTGGTCTGCAGTTTCTCCAGATTGGCCTGCCCAAAAGGTTCGTCCGGCCGGGATATTCGGATCTCCTCGTTCATGGTTACCCGGGAATTCTACCTTTCACCTCTCCAAACCCCAATCCCCACCATCCAACGCGTGAGCGTGGTCATGGACTGCGGCGGCGATCCGGGATAGGTTGTGGCCGTGAGGATCTCGAGGCAACTCGCTGCGCTATCAGCCAGCCTTCTGATTGGCGGCGCGGTCGTCGCAGAGGACTTCGAGGCCACCCTCGAACGCGCCCGTCAGGCCGCCGTCGAACACCATTACGAAGAGGCGATCGAGCTTCTCGTGCCGTTCCGATCGGTCCGGGAACCGGAGATTCAGTACATCGTCGCAGCCGAATCGGGCCGAGCATTCTTTCATCTGGGGCGGTACCAGGAGGCCCACAGCGCCTTCCGGCAGGCGGTGCGTCTTTTCCCGACGAGAGTCGAATCCGCGATCTACCTCCTGGCGACCTCCTACCTGCTTGACGACCGGGACCAGGCCTATGAGATTCTGAGGGCGATCCTCGACAGCGGTGCTCGCGACCTGTATTTGGTGATGACACTCCCAGGCGAACGTCGATTCGCAGCCGATCCGGATGTCCAGGCCATCATCGAGGAATTCACGGTACCTCTCGAAATCAACACTGATGCGGCGCAGATCCTGGGAGTCCAGCTCGGCGATGACCGGGCCACCGTCGTCGAAACGACCGGCGCACGTTCCTCGGACCCGAGTGCTTCCACGCTGACCGCGGCCGCCGGTCCGGCTCTCATTTGGGGGTTCGTCTTCGACGCCAATCAGCAGCTCGAGGAAGTTGTCGTCCAGGCCGAAAACCTGCTCCGGTACACGCCATATCGGCTCCGCCTTGGTGATGATCTGACCTGGATGGCAACGCCTGCCGCCGCCATCGCTGCGTGGGGAGCGCCTGACCAGTCCAGCCCCCCATCAGAGGAAGGCATTTCGATGACCTGGGAACGTTCGGGCTCTCGGATAATCGTCGATTTCGGCCTGCCCCGCGACCCGCGACCGAAGGGAACCTCCGAAGGCTCGGCAATGATCAAAATGATTCGGCTAGAGCGTCTGAACCTGGAATCCGCTGGTAGGATAGCGGAATGAACGAACCCACCCAGTCTCTTGCAGGCCACCTGCTCATCGCCATGCCGAATCTCGCCGATCCGAATTTCTGGCAGTCCGTGGTGCTGCTCGGCGTGCACTCGAACGATGAGGGGGCGTTCGGCCTGGTCGTCAACCGCTCCCTTGATATCGACCTTCAGGAGATCCTGGAGGAGCTTGGAGAGGAAGTCGCGCCCGGCGAGCTGCCGGGAGTGTTGGGGGGAGGACCGGTGCAACCGAACCACGGATTCGTTCTCTTCGAACGGGGCCTGCATGAGGCAGGAGATGACGAAATCACCGTCTCCGACTCGATCGTCCTCTCCGGCAACACCGAAACGCTGGCTCGCCTGACCCGCCGTACCGACGGCACCCGATATTTCCTGCTACTCGGTTATGCGGGATGGCATCCGGGCCAGCTGGAGCGAGAGATCGAGGAAAACTCCTGGGTTGTCGCTCCGCTCGACACCTCGATCCTCTTCGATGTTCCTGTCGAAGAGCGCTGGGCCGCCGCCCTGAAGTCAATCGGTATCGATCCAGGCACTCTGGTTGACGGCGGATCGACCGAACCGAGCTAGCGCAATCCTGTCCACCTTGCCGTGCGACGTGGACAGAATTGCAGTAAAAAAACCCGGCCGCGCTCGGCCGGGCTGATATTGAAGCGGGAGGGTCGGTTCAGCCAAAAAGGTAGGATCAAGACGATAGGAAAACTTGGCTGGCCTAAAAGGTTGGCCTTTTAAAGGTTGGTTTCAAGGTGGTCAGCGTCCCCGGACCCCTCCCATTCTCAGTTGATAATTCATCGTACCATCGGGTCGTCTCATTGTCCAGTCTAGTCCCCGGTACAGTTGAAGTTACCGCATCTCCTACCGCCAGCAGCCACAAAAAGTCCGGCCCGGCATCCGGGCATGAGTGTGCTTTTGCGCTCATTCTTCGGACAACGAGATTTCCAACTCAAGCACCTCACCCGGCTCGAGTGAAACGTCCCTCACAAACTCGACATGCCCGGGCGCGCGCACCACCAATCTGTGAGCGCCAGCGCCGGTCGCCAACGGTTTCTCCATCGACTGCAACTCTCTGGCCGTCGCCACAAATACACCATCAATCAAGACGGAGGCGGAATCTGGACTGACGTGCAACCGCAGGGACGCGCCAATCGCAAGGTCGGGCTCGCCGATCGTCTCCGCCGAAAGATCGAGGTCTCGTCTGAGTTTGGGATCGGGAGCAGAATCCCTCCTCGGAACGATTTCCGGGGGCGAGTCGGATTTCGGTGCAAATACACGCTGAAACGGCTTGCCCTTGCCGAAGGTCTTCTCACGTTCATCAGCTGCGGACTTCCCCCGCTCCAGCCGATGTTTGAGATCGAAACGACATCCGGCTGTCGCGTCCAGATCGACAGCGACAGTGCTGTAGCCTTCGTACCGTATTTCGAGCCTGTATTTTCCGGGCTCGAGGTAAAGATAGCCTGGCCATCCATCGAAATATTTCGCCCGACCCACAAAACGTCCGTCGAGGTGGACCCTCGCGGATTTCGGACGAATATCGAGCGAAACGACTGCCAGACCCGGTCCGGGCGGCAGGTTCTCAGGAACGGGAGGACCGGTCCAGTAGGTCCCAACCGGAGTGCAGGGGAGCATCACCGTGCTCGGGTCGATCGCCTCCGAGGAAATATTGGCGGGTCGCTCGGCAGAGTTGGCGCCAACCGTGCCAACCACGGCAACGAGGAGCGCGACGAGCGCTTCCAGAAATCTTCGTGACTTCATGGACCACCTCCTCTTGTCGCAGTTAATGCAATCCCTCTGCCAGACCCTCCCGATAGCATTCGTCGAGGAATTTTTGATAGATGGCTCGAGGCAGAACGCCTTCGTGCCTTTCACCGAGTTCTATCAGACGGCGCCAGCAAACGCGTCGCTGACGACCGAAGAACGCCTTTCGATGCCAACGATGCAACCCTAGAAAATCACCGAGCTCGGGATGCAGCTCGGCAAAAATCCTTGCGGATCGACCTGATGTCCTCTGGCGGCTACAAAACGTCCGCGGCTGAATACAGTGGCTGTGGACGGTGCGCGCTCTGGGGTTGTACCTGATTCTCAGGCCGTTGCGGACCGCACGATATGCGAACTCGATGTCCTCCCACGCGGCTGCAGGGAAATCCTCTCGGAAACCTCCGGCCTCGATCAGCAGGCATCGCGGCACCGAGATGTTCGATGTATAGAAAAAGTTGAACGGGACGTCGGACGGCTCTTCGATCAGGAGATAACCGAACTGAGCTCCGTACTCATTGATGAAACGCAGGAACGGGCTATCGATGTCGGGCGCAAAAGAGGTGTAGCCGAGCACGGCCAGCAGCGAGTTTTCGCCAAATAGCCGGTGCTCTTCGATGTGAGTGGCCAGCCAACCCGCTTGCGGATGGGTATCGTCTCCGAGAAAGCAAACCAGGTCACCTGTGGCTGCCTCGACTCCTCGGTTTCTGGCGACCGCTGGGCCCGAGTTCGGCTGCCGAATGGTATGGACATCCGTGGTATCGCTCAGGAATTGCAGCCAACTTTCCGTACCATCCGAGGAACCGTCGTCGACCACGATGACCTCCAGCTCGACGTGTGGAGGACACCACTGGTCGTGCAGGGCGGTAACCACCTTTTGCAGCTCAGCGAGCCGGTTGTAGGTCGGGATAACAACTGAAATCCGCATCAACCGCCTGCCGGAGGGATCGGCGGTGGAGGCGCAATCCGATCCTCGATCGTTGATCGATGGACGGGCTGCAACCTCACATCAGCCATTTCTTCCGCCGGGCCCGATCACCTATCGCGATCAATCCTTTCCCGAATATCAGCGTCCCAACAAAGATACAATCGGTCAATTGAGATACCACCTCCGGAGATTTCACCGCCAGCACCAACCGACAGCGAATCCGACCGTAGCACGAACGCAACGTCCGCGCGAATACTCGCACCCATAGCTCGCCAGAATGTCGTGCAATTGTCTCGAGCGAGGATCCGCCTGCAAATCCGCCAAACAGAACCAGTTGGTGCGCGAGACGGTCGCCATTTCGGCGTTGAACGCGCTCAGCCTCGTTACCCTATCCTTTGAACATCGCCGTCCGGATCTACAGGAGCAAACGCTCGGCAATCTTCAACCGCTACACGCCTGATCATGACGCCAAACCTCCAACACACTTCACACGTCTTCTGCCCGTCTGAATCTGGCCATCCCTCATAAAGGCACCGTCCACGGATCGATTTCTGTATTGCCTTGCCCATCAGCTTTCCTTTTGACTATCTCCCGATGAATTCAACAGCTAGGCTTCATCCCTTCGGCCAATTCGATACAGAGGGGCTATGGTTTTAGGTCGTCCTCTCACTTTTGAACATTTCTCCAATCAGCGATCAACGGGAGCCCTATCGAGCGACCAATCACGAAGTCAACTGCCCAATCGAAAATTTCACAGAATCTTGCTAAATGCTTTTATTACAACATTTAAATATGACATTGGCGATTTCTGACAATTTATGATCCATCTATTCAACGGTTAGTCAAAAGCAATCCCCAGATGATTTTTTTGACAATATCGGAGTCTGCAAGCAATCTGCTCACGCATTGGAAATCCACAATATCTTCAGAGTTGTCACCCCAAAGTGTACCTATCGAGATGCGAAATAATCGCCAATTTCCTCGAAAAAACTGTTGACTCTCACGTCGAAAAACCATATTCTGGCCCTAATCTCCTAAGGAGGTGCTCGATGGCGTTCGAAAAATACATCCCGCCCCAAACCTCTGGCCTCCGGCCAAGAGCGACGATTCGCCCAAGCGGTTTGATCTCATTCGATGCCGCGGCCGTCGAAGCGTTTGGCCTGGATTCGGCACCATATGCAGTGCTTTATTTCGACAAAACGCGAAAAATGGTGGGCGTGGCGATCACTACCAACGAGAATGAAGACGGCGCGTTGAAGTTGTCGCGTCGGCGTCGGTCGGTGAGCCTCAAAGCGCCACAGTTTTTCGATTTATACGGGCTCTCTTTTGACGAGGCACAGCGATTCGACGTTGGCCTCGACCCCGATTCGAAGATGTTGACGATCAGCCTGAAGAACGTCCAACGACGTCGCGGTCGACGGCCGAAAAAGATCTGATAGACCTCAGCGGCGGCGATCGACCTCAACCAGGCCAGTCATCGCCAACGCCAAAGAGTCGACGAAAGCCGGTCGAGGAGGTTAAAGCGACTTCCTCGACCGGCTTTTTCCATTCCTCTGCCAGTCTTTCGCCGACGTAGGACACGAAGGCCGGCTCGTTGCGGCGACCTCGATGGGGCACCGGGGCGAGAAAGGGGCTGTCGGTCTCAACGAGTACGCGTTCGGCCTCGAGAACTGCCACCATCTCCCTGATATTATCAGCCGCCTTGAAGGTCACCATCCCGGAGATGCCTATCCAGAGGCCCAGCTCGAGAACGCGGAGTGCCCGTTCCGGGCTTTCGGTGAATGAATGGCACACACCCCGAATCCGGCCGTTGCGTTCGTTCAGCATTTCGAACAAGTCCGTCCAGGATTCGCGATTGTGCACGACCACCGGGAGATCGACCTCGATGGCCAGATCGAGCTGCCACGCGAACGCGGCAATCTGATTTTCCCGCGGAGAATTCATGTAGTGGTAGTCGAGCCCGATCTCGCCAACGGCAACTACACCGGGCCGCGAGCATGCGGACGTGATTCGACGTTTCAACGAAGCATTCAGGGAGGCCGCTTCGTGAGGATGAACACCCACAGCCGCGACTATCCTCTCGGCATGTTGCTCGGCCAGGGCGAGCGTCGGTTCGAGATCTTCTACGCAAGTCGCCGGGGTGAGGACACCATGAACGTTGTTTTTGGCTGCCCGGTCAAGGAGTCCTTGCAGTTCTTCCGGCTCGAACATCGTCAAATGCGCGTGAGAATCGATCCATATCGGTGCTTCACTCATGAAACGAGTCTAACCCACAAACCGGCAAGGCAAGGGCAGACTCTCAACTCACCGACAGCAGCGATTTGTAGCCATTGCCGAGGGGGTCGCAGACCCTGCCCAGGTCGGGCCGGAGAGGTGGGGCGAGAGGTCCCACGGCCACTTGCTGATGGCGGGGAGTCACGACGCCCGAAGGGCGTGCGTAACTCTCAACTGTCAACTCTCAATTGTCCTTCGCGGGCAACCATCATCGCCCCACCGACAATCGCAGCCGTTTCCGAGCGTAGAATATGCAGCCCAAGGCGTAACCGCGTCCAACCGTTTCGATCGAAGATAATGCCTTCGATTTCCGAAAACCCGCCTTCAGGCCCTACGACCAAAGCGTTTCCTGATGCGTCCGGAAGCTCATCAAACGCGCGCCCTGCGCGGTCAGCCACTACCCCTCCCGCGCGGTGATTCTCGACGAATTCTGGAAGGGTCACTACCTGCCCTATCTCCATCGCCCAGGGCCGCTGGCATTGTTTCAAGGCCTGGCGCGACACCCTTTGCCAGTGATTCATCCGGCCGTGTCCCTCCCGCTTTCGTAGTTGTGACCGCTCTGTCGCCAGCGGCACGAACCGCCGCACCCCGACCTCGACGGCCTTTTGCACCGCCCAGTCCATCTGCTGGCCGCCGACCATCGCGAGTGCCACCGTCACTCCCTCTGATATCGGTTCGGGTTCCCGATGTGCGGCGAGGATCTCGGCTTCGACCTTTCCCCTCTCTACCGTTGTGAGGCGCGCCAACGCAATGTGGCCCCGGCCATCCGCCAAGACGATCTCGTCGCCAACTCGCCTTCTCAGCGAACCGGTCACGTGACGCGCCTCGCCAGGGTCGAGGACGACGAATTCGCCGACCTCGATCATCCCGGGCGATGTGAGAATCCAGGGATGTTTCTTCATGGGACGGCCGCTGACTTGGTGGTGAGTGCCGCCCATTGCCCGAGCTCATGGGTATCAACGACCTCCAGCCCATCGGACATGAGTGCGGCAGAAACCGCCTCGATCTCCGTGCGAAGCAGGCCGGAAAACACGACCATACCGTTCGAATGGATTCTCCTCCGAAGATTCAGCGCGAGTGGCAGAAACTCGGAGGTGATCATGTTGCAAAGCACGACGTCGAACTGTTCCTCTCGCAGGCAATCAACGGATCCAAGTAGGAGCTTCACTCGAGACGGCCAATCCTGCTGGGAGACGATCTCCGACGCAACCCAGACAGCTGTCGGATCGATATCGAGACCTACCACAAACGCCGCCCCTAGCTTCTCGGCAGCGAGAGCGAGGATTCCCGAACCGGTACCGACGTCGAGCACTCGTTGACCGCCAACGTTTATGTCTTCGAGAATTTCAAGGATGGCTCGTGTCGATTCGTGAGAGCCAGTCCCGAACGCCATTCGCGGCTCGATGACCAGTCGAAACCTGTGTTGGGGGGCGGGCGTCGGGCAATCCGGGTGGGGGTCGATCCACCAACGACCTCCAACCGCGAACGGCGAAACCCGGCTGCGATATTCTGCGAGCCAATCTCTGGAATCGAGCCGGCCTAACTCAATGCCCTCCGCGCCACGATTACTCAGCTCCCGGCATAGCTCCTCACCGCCCCCCTCCGCTTCCGTACAGTCAAGAAACACTGCAATATCAACTCCCTGATCGGTAACCTCGCCAATTTCCGCACCGAGGACGCCCCAGGGCGCGAAAACCTCTGCCAGCTCTTCTTCGAGCTCCGGACGAATCCGGCAGCGGATGCAAATGAAATCTTCGATTCGCTGTTTCATTCTGGACATGGTCCGATCGCCAGCCCAGTTTAGCCGCGATCATTCACGAAGGTGCCTACCGGCTATTCGCCGCCGCCAAATGCTCGTTTCAGGCGCTCGAAGAAACCACGATCGACTTCGGGCTCAAGACCTCCACCGAGGTCCGCCACCCGGCGGACGAGCTTTCGCTGTTCGCTGTTCAGCTTTGAAGGAACAACAACCCGCAGGTGGACGTGGAGATCGCCACGGCGGCGCCCGTTGACGTGAGGCATCCCGGAGCCACCAACTCTAATGACCTCACCCGGTTGAGAACCAGGACGAATGTCGATTTCCCTCTCCTCGCCGAGGATGGTCGTCATCGGCACCTTGGCTCCGAGCATCGCCTGGAACGCAGAGACGGGAAGCTCCAAATGAAGATCGGTGCCGTCTCGCTGGAAAAGCTCATGCTCCTCGATCGCCATGACCACAAAGAGATCGCCTGCCGGACCTCCAAGGGAGCCGCTCTCGCCTTCACCGGCGAGCCGAAGCCGCATTCCCGTGTCCACGCCAGCCGGTACCGTCACCTTCAGCACCGCCTCTTCTTCGGTGAGCCCGGTCCCCCTGCACTCGTTACAGGGGTCACGAATGACCTGCCGTCTGCCGTTACATGTCGGGCAGGTCTGAGCGACCGACAGGAAACCGCGCCGGAAAGCTACCTGGCCTGAGCCGTGGCAGGTGCCGCATGTTTCAGGGTTGGTTCCCGGTTCGGATCCGGAGCCCGAGCAGTGGTCGCAGGTCTTCGATCTCGGAACGCGGATCGATCGTTCGACTCCGGTGGCCGCTTCCTCCAGGCTGAGTTTGAGGGTGTACTGGAGGTCGTGGCCGCGTCGCGGACGTGTGCCGCCCCCGCGGCGCCGCGACCCGAAGATGTCCCCGAAGCCAAAAAGATCCCCGAGAATATCGGCGAAGTCACCAAACGCGTTGGGATCGAATCCCGTGAAACCCTCACCTCCGAGACCCTGGTGACCGAACCTGTCGTATCGCGACCGTTTGTCACCGTCGGACAGCACCGCGTACGCTTCGGACGCCTCCTTGAATTTCTCCTCGGCGCCAGGATCATCCGGATTGCGATCAGGATGGTATTTCACGGCAAGCCTGCGGTAGGCCGCCTTGATTTCCGATGACGACGCATCTCGGCCGAGACCGAGAATATCGTAATAATCTCGCCGGGTACCTGCTGGCATCTACTCTTGAGGCTCGCTTTCGGGTTCGTCTCCGGCGGCTTTTCCACCGGGCGCGTCAGGGTTCATCTTGAGGCTCCCACCGAGAGCGGCAACCGGGTCGAGCATGATGACCTGGGTCAATACCTGGGCGGCATCCTGGACCGCATAGATGGCTTCCTCGAGAACCGACCGTTCCTCGCTCGTCAGGGCCTTCCTCGCCCGGTTGAGGGTTGACCGCACCTGTTCACGGTCGTCCCCGCTCAAACCCGCGCCAAATTCTTTCACCACGCGTTCGTTGGTGTACAGGAGACCCTCGAGCCGGTTCTGCTGCTCACGGATTTCGCGGTGCTCCTGATCGTCCTTGCGAAATTTGTCGGCCTCTGCAATCAAGGCGTCGATTTCAGCCTTGGAGAGCCCGCCCGCCGGGTTGACCTCGATGCTCTGTTCCTTGCCGGTTGCCAGATCTCGGGCTCCGACGTTGACAATTCCATTCGAATCGATCGAAAAAGTCACCTCGATCTGCGGCACGCCACGCGGGGCGGGCGGAATTCCCACCAAATCGAATCGACCGAGGGATCGATTCTCGCTGGAAATGCCGCGCTCACCCTGGAGCACGTGCACGTTCACCGTCGTCTGGTTGTCGCCGACGGTCGTAAATATCATCGACTTTTTGGTCGGCACCGTCGAGTTTCGTTCGATGATCTTGGTGAACAACCCACCGTGAGTCTCGATGCCCAGAGAAAGCGGTGTGACATCGAGCAGGATCAGGTCCTTGACCTCACCCTGGAGAATGCCCGCCTGAATGGCCGCACCGATCCCTACGACCTCATCCGGGTTGATGTCCTGGTTCGGAGGGCGCTTGAAGAACTCGGTTACCGTTTTTTGGACGAGCGGCATACGGGTTTGGCCACCAACCAGGATGATCTCCTCGATATCTTCCGGTTCGAGGCGTGCCGCTTCAAGGGCATTCCTGCATGGCTCGAGAGTCCGCTCGACCAGATCAGCGACCAGGCCCTCGAGCTGGCTCTCAGAAAGCCGAACCTGAAGGTGCTTCGGGCCAGTGTGGTCGGCAGCGATGAACGGGAGTGAGATCTCCGTCTCCTCGCTGCTCGAGAGCTCACATTTGGCCGCCTCGGCAGCCTCTTTGATCCGTTGCATCGCCATCATGTCTTCCGACAGATCGAGGCCGGTCTCGTTCTTGAACTCTTGCAGCAGGTGTTCCATCACTCTCGAGTCAAAATCTTCGCCGCCGAGGAAGGTGTCTCCCGCCGTCGATTTGACCTCGTAGATCCCGTCACCGATCTCGAGAATCGAGATATCAAACGTTCCTCCACCGAGATCGTAGACGGCGATCGTCTCATTCTTGTCCTTGCCAAAACCATATGCGAGGGAAGCCGCAGTCGGCTCGTTGATGATACGCAGCACCTCGAGCCCGGCGATGGTGCCGGCATCTTTGGTTGCCTGTCGCTGGCTGTCGTCGAAATAGGCGGGAACGGTGATAATGGCCTGGGAGATCTCTTCGCCCAGAAACTCCTCGGCAAATTCTCTAATCTCGCGAAGGATGAAGGACGAAATCTCGGGCGGGCTGTAGGCTCGACCCAGAATCTCCAAACTCACGTCCCCATTCTCGGCCTCGACCACCTCGTAGGGAACGAGGGTCCTCGCCCACCGTACCTCCTCGGAGTCGTAACGGCGCCCTATGAGTCGTTTGACCGCGTAGGCTGTGTTCTGCGGATTCGTCATCGCCTGGCGGCGTGCGATCTGCCCGACGAGCCGCTCGCCCGACGCCGTGAACGCGACCACCGAAGGCGTGGTCCTCGCCCCTTCTCTATTCGGTATCACGACCGGCTTCGTGACGTCGACAACCGCAGCGCAACAGTTGGTGGTGCCGAGATCGATGCCTATGATCTTGCTCACGGCCCGCCTCCACCACCGTCCGAATCACTTCCCGGCTCGACCGCCACCCCGACCATTGCCGGCCGGATGAGCCGATCACCCATCGCGTAACCCTTGAGCATGACCCAGGCCACGGATCCAGGTTGCAGCTTGTCGTCCTCCACACGCTGGACCGCTTCGTGAAGTTCCGGATCGAACTCTTCGCCAACCGGATTGATCTCTTTGACTCCACGGCGTTCGAGAGTGTCCCAAAGCTGCCTGGAGATCATTTCGACTCCCTGGAGAAGGGCGCCGCTGTCATCCTCCGCATGCTCAAGCGCTCGTTCGAAATTGTCGAGTACCGGCAGCAGGTCGCGCACCATTGCTTCGACCCCCGCCTGCCTGTAGTCCTCGCGCTCGCGATCGACACGCTTTCTGAAATTGTCAAACTCCGCGAGTTTTCGAAGATAGATGTCTCTCACCTGGTCGAGTTCCGCTTTCAGACTCGCGGCCTCGTCTTCCTGAGTCTCCTTCGATACCGGTTCGACACCTGTCGGTTCTTCCTCGATCACTTCACCTTCAACTTCATCGTCGAGGAACTCAATTTCGACCTCTTCAGTCGGCAGACCATCGTCATTCGGCAATTTTCTGTCGTCAGGCATCACTCGCTCCAGGTGTTTCCAGCATCTGTGTCAACGTGTCTCCAACATATTCGACAACCGGAACGATCTTCTGGTAGTCCATACGCCTCGGGCCCACCACGCCCACCGCGCCGGCTCTGCGGTTGTCTCTGAAGAACAACGTTGCCACCATTCCCAGACTGCCGGAGGCCGTAGCCTCTGATTCCGTTCCGATCAAAATCTGGGTCCGACCACGGGCGAAGGCTCTTCGAAATTCCTTCGCTATCCGTGTCCGGTCATGAAGGGTCGACAGTAGTGATCGAACTCGCTCGACGTCTCCAAAATCGGACATGGCCAGCAGGTTCTCGGTTCCTGCCACCCACACCTCCACGTCTCGTTCCTCGCTCGAAAACAGTTGTCGCGCGATTTCTTGCGTCTCGAGCTGCAGATCCCGCGAGGCGTTCCCCAGTTCGTTCACGCAGATATCCTCGAAATTCGCCTCGATTTTCCTCAGCGGTAGCCCCGCAAGGTTTCTCGTGAGAAAATTCGAGAAAGTCTGCAGTTGTTCACGGGTTCGATCGCCATCGATCTCAAGTACTCGTTTCTCGACTGCACCATCGTCCATCACGATTACAGCCAAAACGCGGTTCGGGTCGAGCTTGACCAGCGAGACGGCTTCAAGAATCGGTCCCTCACTCATTGGCCGCACCGCCATTCCAGCTTCACTCGTGGCTCCCGCAATCAGTTGTGCGACCCACTCGATATCCTCGACCAGCTCTCTTCGCATTGCCGTCATACGCTCTTCGAGCTCTCGACACACCAAAGGCGTCGGAGCGCTCCGGCGCGGCATGCTGTCGACGTAGCGTCGGTACCCCTGATCGGAGGGAACGCGTCCCGCCGAGCTGTGAGCTCGGGACAACATGCCGTGCTCCTCCAGTTCGGCCATCACGTTTCGAATGGTTGCAGGAGATAGACCGAGCCCCGAGTGCCGAGCCACCTCTTTCGAGGCGACTGGTTCGCCCGTGCGGATGTGAAGCTCCACCACCGCACAGAGAACAGACAGGGCTCTCTTGCTCAGCTGCATGTCAGATATCACCTCAATCTGCGGCCGCTCCACCATCCACTCTCGGTTGCCAGTCGGTCACCTTTTGCACGCGAGAGACACTTGGAACGGCCCGCCTTATTGTAGCATCGCTGGTATCCACGAGACCTCGCCAGGACCACCGGTCGAACCTGTCCGAAAACACTCTCCGAATTCGCAACCGACTGTGATGATTGACCGTTGCAGGGCATTGTGTTAGCTTGGAATTTGCGGACAGGATCGCAACAACGGCATGGTTTTCTTCAACTGGGCAACAATGCAGATGGCCGCCAAGATCGTGTATTACGGTCCTGGTCTGTGCGGCAAAACGTCAAATCTCAGCTACATTTACGCCAAAACAGCACCGGGATCTCGCGGCGAAATGGTCTCGCTCGAAACCGAATCCGACCGCACTCTGTTCTTCGACCTGTTGCCCATCGAGGTCGGAACCATCGGCGGCTTCAAGACACGCCTCCAGCTGTACACCGTACCGGGTCAGGTCTTTTACAACACGACTCGAAAACTCGTGTTGAAAGGTGTTGACGGCCTGGTATTCGTTGCCGATTCGCAGCGCCCGATGCGCGACGCGAACATCGAAAGTTTCGAAAGCCTGGTCGACAACCTCAAGGAGTTCGGACTCGAGATCTCAGATCTCCCGCTTGTCCTCCAATACAACAAGCGGGACCTTGGCAATATTCTCACGATCGACGAGCTCAACTCTGACCTCAATCCCGACGGGACCTTCAATTTCCACGAGGCTTCCGCAGTGAATGGTGACGGGGTCATCGAAACTCTTAAGGACGTCACGAAGCTCACGCTGAAGAAGCTCAAAGTCCGGATGACGGCGCCCGACGATTCGACCGCGAAGACCACGATTTCCGGGCCGACGGTTCGACCCGTCCGCGCACCACAGCCCGCACAAACGATCTCGGCCAGGTCCCTCGCTCGAGCCGCTGAAGAAGGGGTTGGCGACGAGGATTCCGCAGCGATAGAAGAGGAGGCCGTGGCCGTTGAAGTGGCCGCCGCCGAAACGGAAGACAAAGAGGGAACCGTGCAGCCACCCGGCGACGAAGCCCCTGCCATCCCGACAGAGGTACGCCCGCCCGCAGAGACGTCTGACGAACACGCCGAGGTCGCGGTCCAGGCCGAGCCACCTCCTCCTGACGATGTACCGCAGGAACAGTCACCGGAACCGGAATCTGCGGACGAGGTGCTCGAGGAAGAGGAAGACGAAACCGTCGAGATCATCGATGTTTCCTTCGACGCGGAAGCTACTGATGAACCGACCGCGCCTCCGGACGTCAAGCGAGTGCAGGTCTCCAACCAAATGGACATCCTCGCAGAGCTCGACAGTCTGAGGAAACAGGCCACGATGGGTGGTGGCGACCGAAAATTCGACAGGTCGACACCGGATCTCGACCTCGATTCCCTGATTTCCGGAGATTTGGGTAATTCTCGCGAGTTGCGCCGCAAGGTCGAGCAGAGCCTGAACTCGGACATATTCAAGAACATGCGCGGCATGCAGATCGCGATCAGGATCCAGGATGGAGGGGGTGAAATCATTCACACCTTCGATCCGGTGTCCGTCGATATCGAAGATGCTGCTGCGCTCAGGAAGATACGTCTTCGGTTTTCTCTGGATCTGGAGAACCTTCGTTGAATCGAGGGCTCTCGGCTTCAAGCTGCCGACTCCTGTGCACAATGGTGGCGGCGGCATTGCTGATCTCGTGCAGCTCCACGACACAGAGCTCCCCTGACCTCGAGTCGCATCCAGCAGAGGCTGAAACCGCCGCGTCCTATCGTCTGTGGGAGGAGTCGACTCGCGATTTCGCCGATAATTTGATGGCGGAGGCGCAACGGCTCAAGGCCGGAGGGGAGGGAGAATCGGCTGTCGCGCTGGCCGACGATGCGATCTGCCTCGTGCTGGATCTGCCATCCGGTTATCCGATCGGATCCAGTTACCTCGATTTCGTGGCCGACCTCATCAATGAGGCCGACGAAATCGAAGCGGCACTTCAACCCGCAGAAGATGAGTTCGCCGGTATCGAGGGGGAAGAGTATGTCTTGCTGCCGCCGATCGACGCCGACCTCGATGTCGACGTGATCACCGAAACCGTTATGGACAGCTTGCTTCCGCCGAGCGATTTCCCCCTCGAGCGGAACTCGACTGTCGACCGCTATCTCGAGGCGATGACCGCTGCCACTGAATATAACCGACGCATCGAAGCAGGTCTCGCTCGTGCCGGAACCTACCTACCGATGATCCGCGCCCGCTTCGCCGACGCCGGACTTCCGCAGGATCTCTCCTATCTGCCGTTGATCGAGTCCGCGTTTTCGGTCAAGGCCTATTCTCGCGCCAGGGCCCACGGGATGTGGCAGTTCATCTCGTCGACTGGCCGTCACTACGGGCTCGACGTCGGTTCCCTGGTCGATGAGCGGCGCGATCCGGAGCGGTCCACAGATGCCGCAGTAGCCTTTCTCTCGGATCTTTATCGTCAGTTCGACGACTGGTATCTCGCTCTGGCGGCGTACAATTCCGGAGCCGGAAACGTCCGCCGTGCAATCCGGCGCTCAGGCAGCCGCGACTTTTGGGCCCTGCGCCGATACCTGCCTCGGGAGACCCGGAACTACGTGCCGGCGTTCATCGCTTCAGTGATTGTCGCCAAACATCCGGAAAAGTACGGTTTCACCGCGCCGACCGAAAAACCATGGGACTTTGATTCGATCCAGGTTCCCGACGCTCTCGACCTCCAGTTCCTCGCCAAAGAGTCGGGGATCCCGCTCGCCGACCTGCGCGAGCTCAATCCGGCGATCCGTCGGGATCTGACGCCGGCGCGAAGCTCGACGACCCTTCGTCTGCCAATCGGTACTGCAACCGCAGCCGAGGCGGTGCTCGCATCGACACCGCGTGACGAGTGGGCGCCGCGCATGATACACACGGTCCGCAGCGGTGACAGCCTGTACGCAATCGCCCGCAGGTATGGATCGAGCGTCAGTGCAATCCGCCAAGCCAATGCCCTGCGCGGGAGCCTCATCCGGCCCGGGCAGACGTTGATCGTGCCCAGATTCGGACGTGGAGAACCGGTTGCAGACCCCCAGCCTCGGCGAATGGCTCGGGACGGCGTCTACCGCGTGCAGAAGAATGACACCCTATCGCACATCGCCCGTGGTTTCTCGGTCTCGGTCGATAGCCTCTGTGCGGCAAACGGTCTCTCACGCCAGGACGTCATCAGGCCGGGTCAGCTCCTAGTCATCCCCGGCAGTTCGGCCGGATCATCGCGCGCCGCCCGGACACAGTCCGTGACCGACAGCGGAGTGACCCATACCGTCCGTGAAGGTGACACCCTGTACGACATCGCCCGAGAATACGCCGTGTCGGTGAGTGCCCTCAAACAAATCAACGGTCTCAGTTCGTCTCGCATCTATCCCGGCAAGAGGTTGCGAATCCCGGCACCAGCCAAACCAACCGACCGCGCTCGCGCGACTACTGAAGACGGCACCTACAGGGTCAAGAAGGGTGACACTCTCTCCGACATCGCGCAGCGTTTCGGGGTGTCGATCTCCGAGTTGCAGCGCGTCAACGGACTCAGCACCTCCCGCATATACCCGGGTGACGTCCTCCGAATACCTACCTCGCAGGCCAAGAGCTGAGAACCCCTCCTTCCAGGATTCGATCCGTCTTCCAGCTCGCCACCGGAACGGGCACGCCCGTTGAGATGCGCGGACATGGCTGCACTTCCCTTTTCACGCCCCGGAGTTCGCTGCTACAATTCGCAGCCCGATACGGGTGAAGGATTGTCGATGACTGAAACGATCGAGATCAGACCCGAGTTCGCAGAGGCGCTCGAGCGAGAGGACTGGGACCGCGTCGAAGAGATGTGGCTTGAAGCGCTGGAAGCGAAACCGATTCCGACTGCCGAACTCCTCGAGGTTCGACGCTTGACCTGGAAGGCAGAGCGAAAGAACCTCGCGCGCACACTCCTCGAGCTGCTTGCAGACGCGCTCGAAGAAAGTGCGGATCCATCGGAAGCCCTCGCTGCCCTCAGAGAGCTGGTTCGCCTAGCGAGCCCGAAGCCACCCACCGAACTGACCGAGAGAATGGTCGCGGCTTTTGCGAGGGCACGAGCAGAAAGTCCTTCAGTTGACTCGGTCCTCGAACACCACCCGATGGTCTCGGCGCGTCGACCGAACGAAGTTCTCGAGGCTGCGGAATGTTGGCTCGACCATGATCTCGGTACCGTAGTCGAAGTCGTCGGCCAAGGAGTCGGACGAGTTGTCGACCTCAACCTCCAGCTGGAGAACATCAAGGTTGATCTGGGGGGATCACGGCCGGTGTCGATTCCGTTCGGCGCCGCCAGGCGCCATCTGCGGCCCCTTCCTGAAGGTGATTTCAGAAGACGAAAGATCGAAGCCCAGGACGACCTCGCAAAGTTCGTGAAGGACTCTCCGGGTGAATCGCTTGCCGAAATCCTCGAAAGTCTGGGCGAACCGTCAGATGTCGGTGCGATCAAAGGTGCGCTCGACGGTCTGCTGCCACCGGCACAATGGACCTCGTGGTGGACGAAGGCCAGGAAGAACCCACGGGTGCTTTCGTCGGGCTCCGGTTCTCGACTTCGATACACGGTCAGCCAAAGTGCTGAGAGCGCCGACGAAACACTTCTCGAGGAGCTACGCGCAGCCGAAGCCGGAGACCGGCTGGCGATTGCTCGCCGGCTTGCTGAACGTGGGCGCGATACCGCTGCCGCAGCCGCCGAAATCCTCGAAGAATCTCTCGCCAATCTTGCGTTGGACGCTCCCGGAATTGCCTGGCAAACGGCCGGTGTTCTCGCGAATCTGCCCGGCGGTGCCGACGCCGCCGAGGCCTGTAGGCGTGACCTCGTCGACCGAGTCGAGGGGCTGACCCTCCTGTCCGGCATCCCCGACAGGGCCTCGAGGGCGGAAGCTCTCGCCGCCATCGCGGAGCACTACCCCGACGGCTGGCCGGCGGTCTGGGCGGAATGGCTCCTTCATGAAGAGGCCGGTCAGCTTCTCAGCGAAATCACGACAAAACTCGAATCCGCCGGATACACCGACCGGGCAGATCAATCTCTTGAAGCGATTTTTCGCAACCACAACAACCATCCAGCACAGTTCATCTGGGCCTGCGAAACGATGTCGGAGGACGATTGTCCATCTTCGATCAGAACGCGAACCACGCCGTCGCTGTTGGAAAAGCTCCCAGACACGCTGACTCGCAAAGAGTTCGCGTCGTATCGCAACCGGGCGAAAGGGCTGCTCGACGGTGGCAAGGTGGCAATCCGCCTGTTGATGGAGTCGGCCAATCAACAACAGGCCTCGCGGTTCAGCCAGAGAATTTCTCGAATCGATTCGGTCGAACCACAGCGGCAAGGGCTGGTCGAACAGGCTGCTCAGCACCAACGGCAGGACGTTGAAGCCAATCAGCGACCGGTGCTGGCTGCAACCCGCTCGGCGGTTGAAGAAAAGCAGGAGGAGCTCCGCACGCTGCTCGAAGTGGAGATCCCCAAGACCCTCAAGGGCATAAATGCAGCTGCCGCCGAAGGAGACCTCCGCGAGAATTTCGAATACCACATGCTTCGCGACAGGCAGGAACTCCAGTCGGCGCGCGCGGCCAAGCTTCAGGAGGAGCTGGCTGTTGTCCGAATTCTCGAACCGGGGGCGGCCGACACATCGTCCGTCAACATCGGCACTGTGGTCCACGTCGAAGACGATGACGGCACTGCGTTGGAGCCGATCACGATCCTCGGGGCCTGGGACACAGACCTCGACCGCCGCATTTTCGCCAACGGATCGGAGCTCGCTCAGCGGATGATGGGCAAGACACCCGGCGATACGGTCGAGATCGACGACCGCTCGGCCACCATCACCCGCATCGAGGCATGGAACGGATAATCAACGAGGTTGAGTTGAGAATTCAGAGTTGAGAGTTTTCTCCACCGACCCGGTAGACAGAAAGCCGCGGCGCGACCTCTCAACTCTTACCTCTCAACTCTCAACTCCGAACTCTAAACTCAGATCTGAGTCTTCAGCTCAGCTAAACTCCATGCATGCCATCGTCGGTCAAAGATTTTGCGCTCTACGGATCTCTCCGGAGCTTCGTCGCGGTCGGCGGGTCTCTGCCGCTGACAATTTCCAGACCGATGGGTCGTGTCCTCAGCGAGGCAGCCTTCAGAATGCTCCCCCGTTCACGCCGGCGAATCGAGATCCATCTCGAGATCGCCTTTCCCGACCTGGAGAAAAGTCAACGTGTCGCCATCATGCGTGGGTGTGTCCGGCACTTCGGCCTCATGCTCGCTGAGGTGGCCAGGATGTGGCACGCTGGATCGGATGACGTCATTTCCCTCTGCGAGCTGACGGGGGAGGAGCACGTCTTCACAGCTCTCGAAGAAGACGGTGGCGCGATGATCGCAACTGCACACTGTGGAAACTGGGAGCTTCTCAGCGCGCGTCTTCCGATCGCAGGCATTCCGCTACTCTCCGCCGTACGTCAGCTTGACGACCCACGCCTCGACCGACTGGTGACCGCCATGCGAAGCCGCTTTGGAACCAGGATCATCCCCCGCGGGCCGGCCGCCGGGCGACAGCTCGTGCGTGCCCTGTCTGCAAATCAGGTCCCAGGCCTTCTCATCGACCAGGACATCCGCGACATCCCCGGCGTCTTCGTTCCGTTCTTCGACCAACCCGCGTGGACGCCGTCGGGGCTCGCCATGTTGGCCATCCGGAGGGAATGCCCCGTCCTCCCCAGCTTCATCCACCGGCGTCCGGGCGGAACCCACAGGGCTGAGATCCACCCTCCCCTACCGATGCCCGATAGCGGGTCACTCGAAGACCGCGTCGAGGAGCTGACCGCCACCGCCACAGCGGCCATCGAACGCCAGGTGCGAGCCCACCCCGAGCAGTGGGTGTGGATGCATCGGAGGTGGCGCACCCGACCGGGCTGAGCCGGTTTACGGCTATACGGAAATACGGCTCCACCAAACCATGGTCCGGAGTCATTGGAGGTGTGGGCCGTCGGGCCGTGGGTGGGTGGATGGGGGAACTCGTATGGCCGATCACACGTCGATCTTCGGGCATACCTCCGAGAGCACACACGAATCGCAGCTCGGTGAGCGCGCCGTGCAGACGCGGCGACCGTGCAGTATCAGCCGGGTCGAGAAATCGATCCACTCCTCCCGCGGCAACAACGCTTCGAGCTCGGCCGCGATCTTCTCGGGATCCTCCAGGCTGGTCAGACCGAGACGTCGTGTCAAGCGCCTCACGTGGGTATCAACCGTCACGCCGGCCGGAATGCCGAAGCCCTTGCCGAGAACGACTTTTGCGGTTTTCGGGCCGACGCCAGGCAGAGCCACCAGCGCCTCGAAAATTGACGGAACCTGACCACCGTGATCGGAAGCCACCGCCTGCGCCGCCGCCCGCAGCGAAGATGCCTTCTGCCGAAACATACCTGTCGACCTGATAACGGACTCCACGCTCTCCTGATCTGCTGTCGCCAGCTCCCGCGGTCCTGGCCAACGCGTAAAGAGTTCCGGGGTCACCTGATTGACTCGAACATCGGTGCATTGGGCGGAGAGAACGGTGGCGACCAGAAGCTCCCAGGGTGAACCGTGATCGAGCTCGATATTGGCATCCGGGTACTGGGCCTCGAGAATATTGATGACAGCTGCAGCCCGATCTACGAGATCCACGCTCAGTACTCGAAGGAGGAACCGCCGATGAACTCCCGCAGGATCGACGTCTGCGGCACCTCGTCGGGGAAGATCGGCACAAACATCGACAGATGCTTGAGCAGGCGGTAGGCCTCCGTGTACGCGGAGCAGGTCCTGGGCACGTGCAGCAGGAATCTCTCCGCGTAGGTCTTGAGCACCGCCGGTTCGTAGACCAGGGCCGAGTTGAACATCACGTCAGCCTGCTCCTGAAACGGAAAGATCCACGTGCCCTCCCCGCGGCGAACACGCTCCCACAGATCGATCGTTCGTTCCGCGTCGAACCCGCGAAAGAGGTGGTCACGCACGATACGCCGAACCAGCCGGGCGTCGGCTGTGAAGATGCGGTTGTGATCATCGATCGCGAGCTGGGACAGAGCCGAGATGAAGATCCGGTACTTCTCGTCTCGCGGAACCGTTTTCGTCAGTCGATCGTTGAGCCCGTGGATGCCCTCTATCGAGAGCACCTGGTGGTCCTCGAGCTTCATGGGCACCCAATCCGACTCGGGTTTTCGTTGACCCGTAACGAAGTCGAACCGAGGCGTGAGGACCTCTTTGCCAGCTAGAAGCTGCGAGAGCTGACGATGAAACAGGTCGAGGTCGATCGCGTCAAGCACCTCGAAGTCAGGCTGACCCTGCTCGTTTCGAGGCGTATCAATCCGATCGACATAGTAGTTGTCGAGAGAAAGGGTCACCATGTCGATCCCATTCACCCACAGTTGAATTCCCAACCGCTTCGAAAAGGTCGTTTTCCCGGACGCCGACGGCCCGGCGATCGTGATCAGTCGAACTCGAGGCTCCCGCGTCAGGATCTGGTCTGCGATGTGGGCGATCTTCTTTTCGTGCAGACCTTCGGCAATTCGGATGATCTGACCGCTGTCGTCGTCGAGGCACAGTCGATTGAGCTGCCCGACGTTCTGGACTCCAAGGAGTTCCTGCCAACTCTGGGTTTCGACATAGGTGTTGTACAGCAGGGGCCTCGGTGTGAACCGCGGGAGCTGGCTGCGGTCTGCCCGCCTCGGAAACCGCAGCAAGAGGCCGCCCTCGAAAGGCATGACGCCGAACGTCGGGCAACAGCCGGTGTGGGGCGCATAGGGTCCATGGGCGAGATCGATGAAATCACCGCAGCTGATGACGTGGACGGTGGATGATCTGCGAGTCGCGAGAAGGAGCAACTTATCCTCGCATCCGTTGACGCGAAAGTACTTCTCCGCCTCCTCGATGGTCACTGTATTGCGTTGAAAAGGACGACGCTCGCGGAGCAGCTCGTTCATTCCATTTTCGATTGCAGTGGCCATTTCCTCCAGGTCAGGGTGCTCACCCCGAACCCGGTAGTGATAACAGTTTCCGAGGGACTGGCCGATCACAGTGCGCGCCTCTGGAAGCACCTGCTGGCAGGCCTCGTAGAACATCAGGCTCACTGACCGTTTGTAGACCGACTCACCTTCGCGATCGCCAAAACAAACCAGCTCGAGATCCACCTCTCCGCGCAGGGGGAAGTCGAGCATCACCTGCCGCCGGTTGACCAGCGCCGAAAGCACCGTGTCGGGGATGTCTCCGCTCACCAGACGCAGGAAATCGTCGGTGCGGATGCCCGCATCGACTTTATGGACCGTGCCCTGAAACCGGACTTCCACCTTGTTGTTATTCATTCTCTCCCATTTCCAGTCGCGGTCCGGACGTCCTGACAGGACTCCGTTCGCACTTCTCAGATGATCATATCGCGCTCCCTTGCGCGAGGCTCCGGGTATCGTATACTGAGCGTTCAATTCGGCGCCCATGCCATACCGAAGGGTGGTCGAATCAGTCGGCGATACGGGGGCATGGGCGCTTTTTTCGTGCCCTAGCTGTGGCGTCTCACGAGGTTGTTCACTAAAAGGAGTGGTCCATCCGGGACTCTTCCGTCATGCTGTGGGTGGGAAAACCTACAGAACGGAGGAGAAGGATGGACCTTCACAAGAATGCCCGAAGCTACCCGGAGAGTCGAGCCCTTTTGGTGAAAAGAGTGACGGAGGAAGGGTGGACTGTGAGGAGAGCAGCTGAGACCCGAGGGGCGCGGAGGCGTACTTGACAGTACGTCGAGCAACCCGAGGCGAGCGGACATCGCTGGGTACGGTTCATCGCCGGCCGCAGTAGAGACTTCATGAATAATGCGGCCTAGCAACACGTCGCGTTCGAGTCGAATACTGCCTTCGGACTCCGCGGTCGCCTATTTGATCTTCTTCGGCTCGCAAAGGTCTTTCTTCTTCTTCTTTTTGGCGACCGCGCCGCAGTCCTTGCACTTGTAGCGGCCCGGTTTCGGCTTGACCTTGGATTCACCCTTCTTGCAGCTCATGACTGACCGAGATTATATCTCAGAATCCGGGTGGTGATTCACTCGGGTTCGAGCTACACTCTTCGCCCGGCGGAGGGGTTCGAGAATGCAGATCCCAGAGTGGTACACCGGCACCGACGAAAGTGGCAAGGTCGCAGCAGGCATAGAACGTGCCATCGAGAGGATGGACGAACGAACTGCGGACCACAGCGATATTTCCGATTTGGAAAAGCTCCTCGCCAGCGAGAACGAGGTGAACTGGCGAAATTTCCTGCTCGGTCTGATCGGTACGATCCACTACGATCTCGAGGAAATCGACAGTGCTAGGACTGTGCTCGAAGAGTCGGTCACGTCATACGAACCTTACCTGGCTTCCTTCGATGACGTTCTGAGTGTCTACTGCCAATCCTGTTACACCCTCGGCGTGATTCTCTTCGATGATGCCGATTACGGAGAGGCGATTCCCTACTTCTTCCGCTGTCTGCCCTACATGCACGAGGTATACGACGAGACCTACATCGGAAATATCTACACCTTCCTGGCGCTCTGCCTGAGCTGGACCAACCAACCCGGATACGCAGTCGTTTTTTCGGAGGCTTCGGGGTTCCTGCGCCGCTTCGACTGCGAATCTCTGGAACAGCTGATGGTCGCGTACGGAGATACCGGAGAGATCGACAAGGCGACCGATATTTTCAACCTCTTGCAGGGTCACTGCCAGGACTACGAGAATTATGACCGGGTGCTCGAGTATGCGGAACAGAACTTCGGTGAGTCAGGGGTCGTCAACTAGTCGCCGATAACACCCACCTTCGCGAAGGTCCCGGCGACCTCAGGGAAGCACCTTGCCATACGCAATCCAGTGGTAGATCACGTAGAACCAGCTGAGAAAGGCGTGGAGCAAAGCCCACAGCACACTGTGATTGACGCTCCAGCTCAACAACGCCGCGAGCACCGCACCGATGCTACCGATGATTCCGCCTCCACAACAGCCGCATCCCTTCCCGGCTCTGTCACTCATGAATCCTCCATGCTCTCAAGAGAGCTCGAGCCCTGACAGGACGTCGCGTGAGAATCCCTCCAACCGATCTCCGGTCATCACAGATGAAGGTATCACGCCTTTCGAAGTCACCCGTTCACTCGGTGCCGGTCCTGAGGTTGTGCAGAGATTCCGGATGAGGAAGCCGGAACGACACGGTTCCGTCCCACGGGTGGACCTCGAGGCCGCTCAATCGCCCCGACCTCACCCACAAGATCACACCAACCGCCACTCCCTCGGGCGATTCTGCATCCGCGAGGATCAGTGGCGACACTCCGCATTCCGGAATCTCCGAGTTGACGGCGAAGTTGATGCTCGGACATCCACACCCACACCCGCCAACCACCTCGACGGAGTCAAGCTGGCCGATATACCGACCGACTCCTGACCGTACCGCTCCAAGCAAAGCCTCGATGAGATCGCGCTCGCACTCGGTGAGCGGTCTGGACATGTCCGTGTTGACATCTATTTCCATTTTCATCTCAAGGTCACCGACACCAACCCCCGGCACCACCTCATGCCGGGCCGCGCATTCTTCACCTACGCAGTCACCGAGTAAGTACGGCTGAATCCGCTACGAGTTCTCGTTGCCGCTACGGTTTGCCGGAAGTACAATCACCCACGCCACTCGCAGGGAGGAGGGGAAATGGGAGCCACGCTCACGGAGTGTTTCCTCGAGATCGTCGTGCGTCGGGGCGAGAAAACTGCCTTCACGGTCAAACGGGACGGATCCTGGCAGGACTTCTCCTTCGATTGGGCGCTGGAACAGGCTGCAAGGACGGCATTTGGACTTTCCAGCCTCGGCTTGGGGGCCGGTTCCCGCGTCGCGATTCTGTCCGAAAACCGACCGGAGTGGGCCACAACAGATTTCGGGGCCATGGCGGCCGGCTTCGTCGGCGTGCCGCTGTACACGACGTTGATTGACCAGCAGATCGCCTACATCCTGCACGATGCCGAGGTGAAGGTTGTGTTTGTGTCCTCAATGGACCACCTTTCGACCGTTCTCTCGATTCGCAATCGGGTGCCCTCGATCGAGAAGGTCGTCGTGTTCTATCCGCAGGATCTGGAAGAGAACGACGTCGTCATCAGCCTCGACACGCTCAAAATACTCGGTGACGGCCACTCCCGTGAGGAATTCGCCGAGATGGCAGGCCGGGTGAAACCAGAAGACCTGGCAACTATTGTCTACACGTCGGGAACCACTGGCGACCCCAAGGGCGTTGCCCTCACCCACCACAATTTCATGGCCGAGTTCGAGGTCATCTGGCCGTTCTTCGAAGGCAAGGAGGGGGACTCCCTACTCTCGTTCTTGCCGCTCTCGCACATTCTGCAGCGGGTGGTGGATTCGTTTGCGCTGCTCCACGGCTTCAACATCGGTTACGCGGAGAGCCTCGAGGCTCTGGGCGAAAACCTGCGTGAGTTCCGCCCTACCCATATCGTTGCCGTGCCTCGCGTCTACGAAAAGATCCACGGCCGGATACACGCCGGCGTCCAGCACGGCCCGGCCGCCAAGCGGGCCCTCTTCAGCTGGGCGATCGGCATCGGTCGTCGACACAGCGAAGCCGAAAAGTCGGGCGGCCCCGGGCCTATTCTCGCATTGCAACACCAGATCGCTTCAAAGCTCGTGTTTGCGAAGATCCACGCGGCAACCGGGGGGAACATCGACTATTACGTCTCGACCGGGGCCCCGCTGGCAAAAGGTCTTGCTGAGTTCTTCGATGCCATTGGCATCCGGATCCTCGAGGCGTGGGGCATGACAGAACTGACGGGCGCGGCGACCGGAGGAAGGAGAGGTGATCTGCGATACGGCAGTGTCGGCAAGCCGGGCCCAGGGGTCGAGCTCAAGATCACCGACGATGGTGAAATCTGCGTCCGCGGGGACATCGTCATGCAGGAGTACTGGCGCAAACCCGAGGCCACCATTGAGACCATCGACGCCAATGGTTGGCTGCACACCGGGGATGTCGGCCACTTGGACGCCGACGGGTTTCTCTTCATTACCGATCGCATCAAAGAGCTCATCGTCACCGCAGGGGGGAAAAACGTCGCGCCTCAGCCGCTCGAGAACGCACTCAAAACTCACGAACTCATCGCCCAGGCGATGGTCATCGGCGACAATTGCAACTTCATCAGCGCAATCATCGTGCCTCAGGCCGAGGTCCTCGAGTCGTGGGCTCGGGAACATGGGATCGAAGGAGACCTATCGGCGTTATGCCGAGAGCCGAAGGTCATCGCTCTCTACAGTCAAGCCGTCGAGGGCAAAATGAGTTCGTTCTCGCGCTACGAAACGATCCGGAAATTCACCCTGATCCCGGACGAATTCAGCCAGGAAGCGGGCGAACTGACGCCGACACTGAAACTCAAGCGCCGCGTTCTTCTCGCCAAGTACGCCGACATCATCGAAGAAATGTACAAGGATGCCAGCGGTCGAGATTGGATCTGATCCGAAAACACACAGCACGATGGAAGCCCGCCAGAAAGCGGTACCACGGGGTCAAACCGGAGGAAACAGTGAAAAAGAAACTCGTGATCTTCGTTCTTGGAGCCCTCGCGGCATATACGGCGGGGCCAGTGGCATCGTTCGAGTTCGAAATGACGGTGCCCTCCGAGATCGAAGCCGAAGCGATCTCCGGCCGCGTGATCTTGATGTTGACGACTGACGGGGCTGAAGAGCCCCGTTTCCAGGTGCGGCCTGGAGTGAACGCGATTCAGCTGTTCGGGGTCGATGTCGACCGACTGGCAGCCGAAACGCCAATTCGAATCGACGGATCAGTCCTCGGCTACCCGATCGAGACCCTGAATGGCGTTCCCTCGGGAACATACACGGTTCAGGCGATCATCCACCGATACGAGACCTTCCACCGCGCAGACGGGCACACCGTCAAGTTGCCGATGGACCGTGGTGAAGGGCAACAGTGGAATCGCGCACCGGGCAACATTTTCAGTCTGCCAAAAGAGATCCGCTTCGATCCGGGCAGCGACATGGTCGTCCGAATCAACCTCGACCAGATGATCCCGCCCATCGACCCGCCCGGGGACACGGAGTACGTCAAGCACGTACGGATTCAGAGCAAGCTGCTGACCGACTTCTGGGGCCGGCCGATGTTTCTCGGGGCTCACGTACTCCTGCCACACGGGTACGACGAACACCCCGAGGCGCGTTATCCGTTGATGATCTTCCACGGCCATTTCCCGAGCGATTTTGGTGACTTCCGCACCGAGCCACCCGACGAACAGATCGACTGCGAGTACTCGGAGCGGTTTCGCGTCGACTGTTACAACCGCATCCGCCAAGAGGAGAGCTATGCTTTTTTCCAGAAATGGACCAGCCCCGGTTTCCCGCGGTATCTGGTGATCGAGATTCAGCATGCGAACCCCTATTACGACGACTCCTACGCGGTCAATTCGGCCAACCTCGGGCCCTACGGCGACGCCATTACCTACGAGTTGATTCCGTATATAGAGAATCGATTCCGCGGCCTCGGCGAGCCCTGGTCGCGCTTCCTCTACGGGGGTTCGACCGGCGGCTGGGAGAGCCTCGCAGCCCAGGTCTTTTACCCGGACGAGTACAACGGCGCATTCGCCGCCTGTCCCGACCCGATCGATTTCAGGGCATTCCTGCTGCTCGACATCTACAACGATTCGAACGCCTATTTCGTCGAGGGCCCCTTCCGTCGACTCGAGCGCCCGAGCCGCCGCGACTGGCTCGGCCATGTCACCGCGACGATGCAGGACGACGGACTGTGGGAGCTGGCGCTGGGGACCAAGAATCGATCCGGCCAGCAGTTCGACATCTGGGAAGCGGTGTACTCACCGGTCGGAGACGACGGGTATCCCGATCGCCTCTGGGACAAGCAAACCGGGGCCATCAATCCCGAGGTGGCGAAATACTGGCGAGAACATTTCGACCTGCGCCACATCCTCGAGCGCGACTGGGCCGAGATCGGACCCCGGCTCGTCGGCAAGATCCACATATTCGCCGGCGATATGGACAACTACTACCTCAATAACGCCGTCTACCTGACCGAGGAGTTCCTCGAATCCACCTCCGATCCCTACTACGACGGTTTCATCGACTATGGAGACCGCGCGGAGCACTGTTGGAACGGCGATCAGTCGAATCCGAACCACATCTCCCGGCTGCGCTACAACACGATGTACCTGCCGAGGATTCTGGAGCGGATCCAACAGTCCGCGCCAGAGGGGGCGGATCTCCAGAGCTGGCGATATTGAGATCCCGAATAGCAGCAAGAATCCAACTTGTCGGGCGACGGTAGAAAAAACCCGAGATGCCGGGTTAGGATGGGCTGTGCATTCACAGAACGGTTCGCCGAAATCCTGGCTTCAGGAGGGTTGGGTCATCGCCAACCACATCCTGGTTTCGTTCCACGTCGCGTTTATCTCGTCCGTTCTCGCCCTACCCGCCGCCGAGATCTTCAAGACCGACGTCTTGCGTTTCATCTTCGCGAGCTGGGAGACCCTGGTGTCCGCCCTGTTCATGGGCATCACCTTCCACGTCGGAATCGCCCTCCATGAGCTCGGCCATTTCCTTGCCGCCGCCCGCCTCAGCGCGCTGAACGAGTCGGTCGCGGTCGAGGCGCAGGAGAGGCTCGGCGGACCCTTGGTCGGGCGCGCGTTTTTCCTGGCCGAGATGTTCCTGAGGATTCCCTACGGACGGGCGCCCGGGATCAAGAAAGAGGGCTTGAATTACTACCCGGATGCTCCATACAACCTTGCGGTTGCGGCGGCCGGACCCCGAGCCAGCCGCGACGTCGCCATCGTGGCCCTGCCGCTGGCCGCGGTCCTGCTCGGCATCGGGCTCATTGCCGACCAGACGGCAGCGATTTACGCCGGCCGACTGTTCCTCGGGATCGGTCTTGTGACCTTCCTCGACTTTCGGCTTGCTGACCCCGGCAAGTACGTAGAATTCAGGGAACGTGAACGGCTGGCCCATGAGAAGGCGAGCACGATTTCCGAGATCTCGGGATGGCTCGCGATGTGTCCCGAACAGAAGCGCAGGATGGTGGCTGAGCGGATTCAGGAGGCTGTCCATCCGCGGCTCGGACCGGTCTCGGCTCCCTGGCAGTTTCGAAACTGCGGCATGGGAGGGCGCCACACGGAGAAGGAATACCCCGAGTCGAACATCAGCATGCAGGAGGCCATGTTCCTGATCCTCAACGCCAGGGACTACCAGGACGCTCAGGAATTGACCGTACGCCTGCAGAACCGCCTCAAGGAAATCATCGAGAAGGAAGAGGGCTGCCGGGTGATGGGCATCGGCCTCGAGGGAGGGCTTGCACCATATATCGAACGGGGCGATTTTCCGCTCCCCGAGGTGCGGTTGTGGTCGATGATGAAGCAGGCAATCGCCGAATGCGGATGCCAGCCCGGGACCGATGTCGCGATCGCCCTCGATCCGGCACTGAGCGAGCTCGAAATCGCCTATCGAACCGAGTTCGACATGCCCGACGCCGTCGGCATGTACCTCTTTTGGCGGGACAAGGCGAAGGTCGTCATGGACAGGAACCAGGTCCTCGACATCTATCTCCGGGCGATCGAGGAGTTCGAGATCCCACTCCTGTCAATCGAGGATGGTTTTTCGGAAGATGACTTCGAAGGCTGGAGCCTCCTCCTCGAGAAGCTCGGAGGCGCGGTCTTCGTCATCGGCGATGATCTGGTCACAACCAATGACCAGACCATTGAGACGGCCTCCTCCCAGGGGCTCATCAACGCCGCCCTGATCAAGGCCAACCAGATTGGATCGCTGTACGAGACGATCCTGGCCATGCTGGTGGCGTTGGGCAAGGGAATGGATCTCGTGGTCTCCCACCGGTCCAAGAGCCCGAACGACGACATGGAGGCGCAGATCGCCCTGGCTGTCAACTCACTCGGCCTCAAGGCGGGTGGTGGAGCAAATACCGAGCGGCTCGTCAAATATCAGGCCGTCACAGAGCAGATGCTCAAGGTGGCGGAGCAGTCCGGATCCGATCAGGCCCTGCACGGCGGCGAAACGGCAGTCGTCCAGACGATGCGCGCCTACGAAGAACCGACCAACGCCGGAATCCCGACGGTTGGCGTGACCCTCGAGCTGGTGGTGCCGACATCAGGCATTGTGCTGAAATTTCGGGGCTCGACGCCGCTCGGCACCTCTGCGGGCTCTGGTGAGGCGATTCACCTCGTTGATTCCCTGGTCGAGAAGGCGGAGCACCGTGAACTCGTCGAAAGATTTCACGAGTTTTTCAACCAGGTGGAACCAGGGGTTTTCTCATTCAAAAGAGAGATCGACGAGGCCAGGGTACGTGCGACCGAGGACGACGAGCTTGCAGATCTCTTCGAGCGAACCGAGCGGTATGGGGGAAAGGGCTGCCTCACCGCGGTCGACAACGTTCGTCAGGTCATCGCACCCCATTTCGAACACCTCGATGTGGCCACCCTCGATCTCAAAAAAATCGATTCCGAACTTCTCGGCCTGGAGCTCTCGACAGCCCGGCGCCGCGGAAAGCTCGACGATTCGGCAAACCCGCCCGACGTGATCCACGTCATGCAGCGGAAGCAAAACCTCGGCATGAACGCCATGCTGTCGGCATCGCTCGCCCTGGCCCGGGCACTGGCTCATGTCCAGGGCAAAGAACTCTATGAGCTCCTTCGAGAAGAGATGCTCGATATCATCGCCGAGCTGGCGGATTCGTACGGAGTCCAGGTCAACGGCAGCGCCTTCGCCGATTACGTCCACGCGCTTCAACAGGTGAACAAGATCCTCGACGAGCGGGACGAACTGCTGTTCGAGGTGTTGCGTCGCCACACCGGACTCTACTCCGAAGCTGAAGCGCTCTCGCTCGGCAGGCGGATCGAACAACCTGAAGCAACCGTCGAAACTGATTCGCGTCTCGAATCCACAGGCGACGCTGCCGAGGTCTCGGCCGTTTCAAAACCGATCTCTCGGCCGACCGCGACGGGTATCGAAACAGATCTTCCGAAGGGCTTTACCCAGGCGGACGCAGAAGTCCTGAAATCGTTCGACCGAGATCTGTGGCGTGCCTGCGTCGACCAGGACACGAGCGTCGACGTCAAGAAGATCCTCAGCGCCTATCAGCGGACCCGTGCCGAGCTTGCCGATCGTCTCGGCAAGTTCGGCATCGTCAACAACCGTGTGTTCAAACACAACGGGTCTCTACGGGTACCATACCTGTTCGGAGACACGCTTTTGCTGCACTCTGTCACCGGCGACGCCTCCGAGACGCATTCGGTATGGAAGTTCCCGGACGGGACGATCTACACGGATGCGATGTTCGAGGAGCTCGCCGGAGGGGAAGCGGAACCGATCGACCTCGAGAAGCTCCTCTTCACCTTCGACCCCGAACACATCGCCGAACCTCGTATCACCCGCATACGCGACATTGCGTTGCTCCTCAAGAATGTCAATGAGGCCAGCAATCGCGACGAAGCGCTCCATCTGCTCCGACATCTCGTGACGCGGCTCTGCAACCTTTCGGTCAAGACCTTCCTCGGCGCGAAGAATCTCCAGCCCGAGGTCAACAACCTCAACACCGAGCTTCTGCGGTTCATCAACGGTTGGTTGTGCCGAAGCCTCCCCGGCCTCACCCGAACCGTTGTTCGGAATCTTACCGCCGTGATTGGCAAACCCAACCTGATCGATCAGCTCTGGAACGACACCATTCGACTCGCCGAAGTCGAGGTGCGCGGCAGCGCCATCGTCAACGAGTTGCGACGCAGCAGCCATCACGCGCTCGGGCAGAGAACGCTGCTACTGGCTCAGGCCTACCTGGACTTTCTCGATAACGGAGAGTTCGGCGAGCTTCGCAGGCTCGGTTTCGCCTCGCCCGCCGATGCCGACATCGAGGCCAGGGAACGCGAGGAACCGCGAAGAATCGTCGCCAGGGTCGTCGAGGACCTCGGACGGCTGCTGGGTACCTCGGAGACGGTGGCGAGGATTCGTGAGTGGCAGGAGGCATACGCGGAGAACCTGACCCGGTGCCAGTTCGGCAATCCGATCGAGGACGAACTCGAAACTTTGATCGACAAGGGCATTCACGCTCGCAACCGGTGGGCCTTCTACCATCACCTCCGCATCCTGATGCAAAAGGCCGACGACTTTTCGAGGCCTGAAGGTGTCACGAAAGCCTTCAAGAAATGCCTCAACGAGCTGCACGAGCTGCGACCGGATGGCGAAGACTTCGATGCCGACTGTGCCGAAGCGATGGTGCGGAAGGGTGTCGGGGACTTCGTCGGTGGAATCCGTGGGGCGTATCAGGACGAACTTTTCGGGACGCTCGAGTCGGTTCTTGACGCCAACGAGAAGGACTCTTCATACGAAACCTTCAACCGGGTCCGCGAGCTCAGGGTCGCCCTCCAGCGGATGATCGACGCGGGAGGGTTCACGGCTCAACGATACTTCCTCCAGCAGCTCGATTGCCTGCTCGAAGAGATGAACTATCTCGCCCTTCGGCGAGTTGCCACCAGATACTCGCACGACGGGGTTGACCTCGATCAGTGCCTCGAAATCATCCGTGTGTCGATCCTCAACCTGGAGTTCGACGGTCTGGACTCGCGGGAACTCATCGATCTCGCGGGGCTCCTGAGCAATCCCGACAGGACCACCGACGAACTGCTTGACGTCCTCAGGTATGTCAGCCGCCACTACCACAAGATCCGGCAACGGGTGACCGTACCCTACGAAAAGATGTCCCATCACCTGAAGCTCAGCGAGGAAGACCTGCGCACCGTGCTCGCCAACATGCAGCGTTACATGCACGATCTCAACAGCGTTGTTCACTTTTCGGACATCGCGGTCGCCTATATTCGCGAACAGACATCCGACTGGGCTGAGCCTCGACGACCTCGCGCAACCTCCGACGATTCTCATGCGATCATCCACATCTCGCACCGCGATCAGGTCAGCGAGGCGATGAAATGCTGCAACAACCAGCCCACCGTGCGGGAGCGTTACGGGGGAAAGGGCAGCAGCCTGTTGTACGTCAACCAGCTGGGCTTACCCACGCGAGACGGCTTCATCCTGCCGACAAGCATTCCCCGTTCCGGTATGCACCGAACCAATCGCGCCTGGCTCGAAAAACACATCACCGACCATCTTCGAATCCTGGAACACGACATCGCGAAGCGGGCGGGAATGGGCAAACGTTTCGGAGACGAGAGAGAACCGTTGATCCTCGCCGTGCGCGGCGGCTCGGTCTTCTCCATGCCCGGGATGCTTACGACGATTGTATTCGTTGGAATGAACGATCGCATCGCGGAGGCTCTGGCCCAGCACGGACCATGGCGAGCATACGATTCCTACCGCCGTTTCCTTGCCTCCTACGGCCTCGCGATGTGGGGGGTCGACCTCGAAACATTCAACGTGGTCGACGACGCCAAGCGCCGTTACGGAGTCGAGTACAAAACCGATCTCCCCTGGGAGGCCATGCGGGAGGTCGCCGAGTCATCCAAAACGGTGTTCCGGGATCACGGGTTTTCCGAAGAACTGGACCGCGTCCTCGCCAGCCCAATGCAGCAATTGGTCGATTCGGTGATCACCGTGTTCGACTCCTGGGACAAGGAACGAGCGAATCGTTACCGGGACATCAAGGGCATCTCGCACTCCTGGCAGACCGCGGCGATCGTTCAGGAGATGGCTTTCGGAAACGGCAGAAACGATACGATTCAACCGGAAATGGACGAGACTCTGGTATCCCTGACCGGGGTCATCCCGCGAACGACCGTCAACGAATTCGGCATCCGCGAACTCACAGGGGAGTTCAAGTTCTCGGCCGCCGGAGACGACCTCGTAGGCGGCGTGACTTCCTCAGGTTCGTTCCATACCATCGACGAGCTCGATCTGTTGATGCCGATGCTCGGCAGGCGTCTTCGGCACGTCGGCTCGAGGCTCCGCCGATTCATGGGCACGGATCAAGAGGTCGAGTTCACCGTCGAGAAGGGCGTTCTCAGTGTCCTGCAATCCCGCACTGCGGAAACATACGCTGATGAGGCCATCGACAGATTCCTGGACCCCGGAGATCCGGCTGCCCGCGGTCTCGGCGTACGCGGTGGAGGTTTCCGCGGCCTGGTCGCCTTCGACGAAGCGGAGCGTAAGGAGATGGCAGCAATCGACATCTCCGAACGCGACGACGTCGACGGCGTCCTGATGGTCTTGGAGAACCCGACGCCCGAAGAGATCCCGATGATCATCTCGGCCGATGGCCTGCTGACAGCCAAGGGCGGGTCGACGTCACACGCGGCAGTCGCCGCCAACGGCATCGAGGACAAGAACTTCTGCGCCGTCATGAGCGCCTCCGGTCTCCAGGTCGACCTCGAAAACCGCGAGGCACTCATTCTGGACACTGATGGCACGCCTCGCCATCGCATTCGCAAGGGCGAGATCGTGTCAATTCACGGGACTTCGGGCGAGGTCTATCTCGGCGCTCGATCGTTGATCAAGAACGGCGCTACCGAGCCCACCTGATCCAGTCGACCGCGGCAGATCGGCGACGCGCTCTGCCCTCGCAGCAACTTCGCGTGAATTGGAGAACGAGCAGGTCCCGTCCCTCCGCCCATATTTCATCCGGCACCTCGAAAGAAACGACCTGAGGCGCGCTCGTCAGCTGCCGGACTCCCAGAACGTGTCCATTGAGAAGGACCCGAACCGACTGGGCTCCCGACAGACCGCGATGCGGCCACAAGCGAATTCTGATCGGTCCCCGAGAGGTCTCTCCAAGACCGATGTCGACGCTCGCTTCTCTCCCGCGAACCCAGGCAACCGTCACTCCGTTCGCCCGTGTCTTCGGCTGTTCCCAGCCCGATCTCCGTGCGTGGCGATCCGTCGGGGCGAAGTCGATCTCCGACTCAGCGGGCCCCCGTGTTGCGCCAAGACGCCGGGAAAGTCCGCCAAAGCAGCCTGATGGCAATCTTTCAATCTCCGGCGATATCGGAGCTGCCAGCGGTTCCGGCCAGGGATCGCGGTCCATCGACCTTTCACGCTCGTCTGAATCGACTGCTGACCTGGTGAATCGGTACAACCGTCCCGTCCGGCGCACATCTGCGATCTCGGCGTAGTACGCCGGGATCTTCGAGAAGGCTGGACCCAAGGGGCGACTGGACACCAGCAGAAGAGGAGACGATGTCCTGACGAGTTCGCGCAGCCCTTCGGGCCGGGCGTTGATCGTCACAACGGGCTCATCGAGGTAGTACGAGAGGCAGGTTCGCGCGAAGTGGTCGACCGTTGTGACACGCTCTCCGGGCCTCCTCACCTCGTTGACGGCCTGAGCAAGACGATCCCAGTGGGGGCGCCCCAGACGATGATAGGCATCCACCCGGATCAACAGCATTGCCGCGATTCCGAGGCAGGCCACCCACCCGAGCCACCTCCAGCGCAAGGCGAAGAGAAATCTGCCGAAACCGAGAGCCAGCAGAACCGCAAGGAACGGCCAGAGAGCGGTGTCGTAGCGGGCCGCACTCCAATGCTCGATCGCCACCAGGGAAAGCTCCCAGCCCACCAGAGCCACGAGAGCCGGCAGAAAGACGAAACGTCCGAGGCCGGTCTTCAGCGCGACGATCAGCCCGAAGACGAAAAATCCCGCGAGGACGAGGCCGAACCAGCTCCAGGGACTGAAAACCCAAGGCGCGACGGTGAGGGCTTCCCACCTCTGGGCGATGGCTTGCAGATCCCAGTCCGTCGTCCGAGGCCGCGACAGGCGTTCGGACAGGCGCGCCCAGACCCATACCATCCACGGCACGAATGCGAGGAGGCCCAGGGCCACTCCGATAACGTACTGGCGGCAGACCTTCTTACCATTTGTCCCCTCATCCTGCTTGGAGCTTCGACCCAGAAACACCAATCCGGCCATCGGGAAAAGGATCAGACCATACGAAAGGCTGGTGTAGCAGCCGGTCGCGACAACAGCCGCGAGGCCCAGGGTCGTCTTCCATCCCGGATCGGCTCGGAGTCGGTCGACAACGAGCAACGTCACGGTGCAGACCAGGATCAGGTACGGGTAGGCGCGAAGCTCCTGCGAGGTGCGGATATGAAAGGGAGAGAGGGCGCAAAAGGCCGCCACCAGGAGGGCCGTCGTCCGACTGAAGTGACGGTCGGTCCAGATGGCCAGCAAGGCGATCGAGGCCACGCCCGCAGCGATCGGCACGAGGCGGATCCACGGGTCATCGAGGCCGAGCAGGAGGCAAAGGCGGGTGATGATCACATAGACCGGGACATTGTCCGCGTCCGCCGCGCAGGCAGAGATCGCCTCGAGCATCGGCATCGAAGCGAACTGCATCGTCTTGACCTCGTCCAGCCACAGCGAAAACGTGCCGAGGTTGCAGACGCGAACGAAGACGGCCACCGCGCCGATCAGGATCGCCGGCGCCAGTACAGATCGGTCCGAGCCTCGAGAGGCCAACGGTTCCATGGGCTCGATTGTATGAAGCTCCAGCCTCTTTCAACCAGCGATTTCTCGAAACGGGCAGCGTTTTCACCGCAAAGACGCCAAGTTCGCCAAGAATTCACCAAATGGATCTTTGACCCGGGCCCCTGAAAAACCGGAAGGGACTCCGGCGCCAGGTCACAAAAAACCTACTCCGGACATCCTCTTCCTGACTGTGGGTTTCCCAGGGAAACACTCCCACCTCTCAGAATATCGCGGCGGTGCAGTGCGAAGCACAAGCCGACGCGAGTTTCTGAGGGCGGGTGGGCGGGGGGTGACGTGACGATGGCCAGCTTTGCTGGCCGAATCGGGATCGGAATTGGGAACGGGATCGGAATCGGATGTCTACTGAGCCGCGACTTCCAGGCGGTAGCCGGCGGAGTAGGCGGTGAACTCAGGAGCGTACATGGACTGGAGGACCGCCGGGCCGACGCGGAAGGCGCCCGCCATGTTGGCGCGCAGGCGGTACTTGAAGGTGTACTCCCCGGCCGGCAGCCACTCGAAGAAGAAGTTGGTGCCGGAATCCCGCACCTCCTCGTACCACGAGATCCCGAGGTCCCATTTGTACTGCGAGTGCAGCGTTTCAGGCTCGAAGCCCGCCCCGCGCGGATCTCGCAGGTGGACGTACTCGGCAGCGTGCCTGGCGCGAATCGAGAGGTGGACCTCGATCTGGTCGCCAGTTTCGATCCGCTCACCGTCGGCGAGTGGCCTCAGAACCCAGCCGGAGTCGTCGTTGAAGCGGCGGAAAAACTGCCTCGTCACGCCGAACAGATCTCCACGCGCTTCCGGGGGAAGCTCTTCGGTGGAGAAGTGCCAGGTTGCCGAGGCAAAGGCGAAGCCCTTGGTCGGTTTCTCGACGACGATCGTGGCCATCGTATTCGGGTCGATATCCTCGCCCGCGACAATCACCCTGTTATGCGCCCCGGTGTATTCGTCGGGTTCGAACACGAAATGTTCGGACCGAGGTCCGACCGTCACATCGATCTCCTCACGAATCGCCAGCGCTTCTTCCTGCCGCAGGTAGTGAGCCAGTGAATAGAGGACCTCGGCCGTGGCCCGGGTCGATTTCCAGTGATTGAGCTTCTTGTTGAGCAGGAGCCAGTGGACGAGGCCGTCTCGTCGACCGTCGTCGGGCTCGAGCTCCGAGAGGGTCCGAAGCGCGAACGCGTGGGTCTCGATCGTATCGTTGTACCAGAGCCAGGCGCGGTCCTCGGGCGCCCAGAAAGTGCCGAGGTCGCGATCCGTCTTGGCCGCGTCCATCACGGAATCGAAGACCAGCACCGCATCATCGTGGCGGCCGGCCCGTTCGAGGGTCAACGCCAGGTAGCCCTTGGTCAGTGGTGAGTGCCGCCGCCAGTGGCGGAAGCTGAAGTCGAGCATGCGGGCGCGCTCGTCGGCGGTGAAAACACCGCCGGTCCACGACTCGTCCGGGTAGTTCGAGAGCACGTAATTGAGGAATGTGATGGTCTCCCAGCAGCAGTCGTTGGCGATCATCCGGTCGACCATCACGTCGATGTAATGGCGGTGCATGTACGACCAGGCTCTGACGACGACATCTTCCGGTGCGTCGACCCCGAACTCGAGGCCTTTCGAGAAGCCGTGCAGGATGTACAGCGTCATCCATGGCGACGGCGGACCGCCCGGCCACCACGGGAAGCCGCCAGCCGAGGTCTGGTTCTTCTCGAGCTCGGCGAGGGCGGCGTCGCGTTGGGCTCGTGTGATGCGGGGATCGAGCACGTTGATGAGATCCTCCGCCGCCTCCTCACCGCCGCGAGCCGTTTGCAGCCAGGGCGTCTCGACCAACGCCATCGCGCGGTTCGGATCATCCGCCTCCCATGTCTCGAAGCGGGTGTCTCGGCTCGACAGCTTCTGCGCCATCTCCTCGATCGACGGGTACCGATCGAAGAGGCTGGCAACGATACCGGTCGATAGGAAGCGATTGAGGGTCTGCTCGGTGCACTCGTAGGGGTAGCTCACGAGGTACGGGAGGGCATTGAGCAGGCTGTAAAAGAGCTGCGCGTTGACGGTCACCACGAGCTGGTCATGAATCAGGGTCGGGTCGTCGTCGGCAGCCATGTCGGCGAAGTGGAGCTCGCGCCGATCCGCGTTCTGCAACGTGGCGAATCGCGACTGCATGAGGTGGAGACGGCTCGGAAGCACCGGCAGCGGCCGAAGCTCACCGTCGGAGAACGCGCCCGCGCGGGCGGTCACTTTGAAGGCGACCGTGCCGACCCGCGCCGGAACCGTGATGGGAATGCCGAGGTCGGTTCCCTTGCCCGCATCGACCGAGAACGGCACACCGGTCGAGGCTTCGGCCGTCAGGCCGAACGCGCCGCGCAGGTCCTCATCGGTTTCGGGGTCACGGATCTCGAGGTCGAGCTGACCGTCGAAGGCGCTCTCCCCGGCATTGTTGACCACCACTTTGAGCACCGCGGTGTCTCCCTCGCGAAGAAAGCGCGGCAGGTATGGCCTGACCATCAGCTCCTTGACGCTGGCCGCCTGCCGGCTCGCCGATCCGCCGCGCAGATCCGTCGTGACTGCGTGCACCCACAGATTCCAGTCGGTGACCGAGTCGGGGACCTCGAACGAGACCGTCACCTCGCCGTCCTCGGACAGTCTCAGGTGCGGTTCCCAGAAAGCGGTCTCGGAGAAATCCGAGCGAATCTCGGCCGCGGGTGTTTCCGTCGGTCCTGCGCCATCGTTCTCGGCCTCATCAAGGTCGGATCTTCCCCTGCCACCGACGAATGCAGCCTTCGCCTCCTGCTCCTCGGCCATTGGCGCCGCGGCGTCGGCAAGCTCCATGCGCGACTCGGCGACGGCTCCTGTCTTCATGGCGAAACGCTGGCGCCGCCCAGGGCCGCCGATGCCGTAGCCGTCGAGCGTCGCTAGACTGTCGCCCTGCAGATGCGGATATCCGGGGAGGCCGGGCAGACTCGAGTGGGCCCACGCGTGGCGCGCCATGCCGAGGTTGTCCCAGAGGCTGCCGACAGTGTTGCGGGCTGGATAGAGGGAGAGCGGACTCGGGGGGCTGTGGGGTCCGTAGATGTCGAGGCTGCGGTCGTACATGTAGGCGAGGAGCTCGGCAGCGGCAGCGTCCACCGGTTCGTCTCCGTGACCACGCACGGTAACGGTGAAGCTCTCCTTCGTGCCCGGGCGCATCGTGTCGCGGAAGGAGCTGAACTCGAGATCCAGCCTGCGGTCGTCCCAGGGCACGAAAACCCTCGCGGTTCGGCGAATGAGCTGGTGATCCCGAACCAGGGTCAGCGCCACCCCGAATCCGCCCCGGTCTTCGGCGCTGATGGGGAAATCGACGACACCCGAGCGGCCCGCGCTGATCGCCCGCCGTTCGATCCGGCGACCGTCGCGGAAGACCTCGAGCACCATCTCCTGCGCCTTGAGGCCGGTGAAGACCACGAGGCGAGCAGTCTCCCCCACACCCACCGAAGTCCTGTCGAACGCCAGCAGTGCCGGCAGGGCGAGTGGTGTACGGCGCGTTCCGACTACGACCAGGTCCTGGCTTGTCGAGAACTCGGCTCCGAAATCATCCTCCGTCCTGTACACCAGGCGATAGGCGCCCGGCGCCAGTCCGGGCAGCTTCACCTCCGCCGAGCCATCCTCGCTGTGCGAAACCTCGCCCACCGCCACCTGGCGACCCTCCGGCCACGAGGCGAGGATCGCGTCGGGGTCGTATCCGGGGTCCCAGCGAGGTCGAAGGAGATCACCCTCCGTCCGGTACACGTCACCGTCGTTATCCGGTAGCAGCCTGGGCTGGTCGGCGGGAGTCAGCGTCTCCTCCGGTTGATCGAGCTCGACCAAGCGCCACCTGCCGTCACCAGCGCGCGGAACACCGTCGAGATCGGTCCGCAGGACGCGGACCTGCGCGGACTCTCCACCGGTGAGGAAGCCGAGGTCAGAAATGATGCGAGCCTCGACCGACACGAATCCGAGTCGAAAGCTCCTCTCTGCCGAGCGGGTCTCACCGCCTTCGTCGGTGGCGTCGACCGCGAAGCGATAACGGTAGGTGACTCCACGCTTCGCCTTCCGCTCATCGGCCGCCGGCACGAAGCTGACGCGGAAATTGCCATCCTCGTCGAGGGTCGTCTCGCCCGCGGCCACCACTTGGCGCTGGGCCGATGGCGACGGGTTCCACCAGTACCACCACCTCGGATACAGCGGCTCACGAGTCACCCGCCAGCTCACCGAGCCCGTGACCACCGGCAGGCCGAAGTAGTAGCGAACGGAACCCGACAACACGGCTTCCCGGTTGAGGCGCAACGGGTGTTCGGGATCGGCGATCTCTACCTCGAAGGTGGGCCGTTTGTACTCCTCGACGCGCAACCGAGAGAGGCCGCCATCGGAAGTGCGGAGCTGCCACTGGCCGAGCAGCCGACCGGATGGAATTTCGAACGACCCGGACGCGGACCCGAACCCGTTGGTCGTCACCGTCACCGTCGCCACGTCTTCGTAATTGGCGTCCACCAGCGAAACCTCGATCGAGGCTCCCGGCCTCGTTTCGTAACGGAGATTTTCGCCGCCGCCGCTGTAGGCCACGACCTTCCAGAAGATCGTCTGCCGGGGACGGTAGACCGAGCGATCCGTGAAGACGAGGACCGAAGACGTCGTCTCACGCTGGCTTTCTTCAAACTGGTAGATGCGGTCTCGGTCGAGGGCGATCTGGCCGTCCTTCTCCGCCACGAGGAAGTACTGCTCCCGTTCCCAGAGACGGTGATTGAAGGCAACACGGCCATCATCACCAGTGTGCCTGCGTTCGATCTCCCGATGGCCGCGCCGGTAATCGTAGCGGTAGAGCGACACCTCGACGTCCTCGAGTGCGCGCCCGGTCCGCCCCGAACGAGCCGTGATCTCGTACGCCTCCCCAACGTGGCGCCTGATGAGAACGAGATCCGAAACGATGAAATTGGCGGCCTGCATCTGGTTCGCATGATCGGCGAAGTCGGACCGCATCGAGGCCACCAGGAGGTAGGCCCCCGGCTCGTCGAGCTGCGGAACGTCGTAGGTGATATGCGACCGATAGTCGGGGGTCGGCGGCAGCTCGATGGACCATTCTGCATCGTGCTCAGACCCCATGATCCGTTCCGCCTCGCGATACGTCGGCAGCAGGCTGTAGTCGTCGGAGCCTTCCACCATCTCGCGGAGGTCGTATCGCCAGGCCCGAAAATGAAGACTGGCGACATTCCGATGATTGATCCTGAGAGATCGCCTGTCGGTGCCGTCCACAGCCATCGCCTCGAGGCCGAAGGATGGTGACTCGATCGAGGCCACGATGTGGTTGCACCTTTGGCCGCCGACACTCCGAGGGTGCCGATCACGACCCGCGAGCGCTACCTCGCGAGCCCGGACCAACGCATCCGGAGTCGACTCGCTGCGAATGAAATTCGCCAGGGTCGCCTGGCCCATCGACCACCACGGAAGGCTGCGGTCGAAGTCGCCCTGAATGCCTTCCAGGTGCTGCCGGACTGCGAACTTGTCCTGCTCGGTTTCGAAGCCTGCGTGGAGCCTGCGTGTTCTTTCGAGCCGGGCCTCGAGCGCGGCTTCGGCGCGGCCATGCGCCGAATGCCATGCCTCAAGATCGTCGAGCAGGGCACCGATCTTCAGAAGCGGATGGATCGAAGGATCCGCGAGATCCAGTTCGGCCGACGTCTCCGGGTCACCCTCGATAAGGGCTGTAGTATCGAGCTGAAAGACGCTGTTGGACTCCACCGGGCTCCAAAGGGAGGTGTCGGCCAGCAGCTCCACCCACAGGTAGGTGACCGCATCCCGCAGCGTGCCCCGAATCCGGGGAGGGTAGCTGTTCTGATGGATGTAACGGGAGAACTCACCGATGGACTCGCTGCCCCACTCTTCGCGGCCGGACCAGACCGAGAGGAAGGCCCTATCCGCCTCCTCGACGATCTGCTCGAGATCCCATTTCTTGAGGTCCAGCTCGCCGGAGGTCTCGACCCGTTCTCGTTGGCGAATCTCCCACGAATAGGCACGTGCGTAGGTGGCGAGGGAGTTGGCGTAGTAGAGCTCGAGAACCGCCTTCGACACGGCGTCTTCGGGCCATCCCTCGGTGCGCAGATAGCGGACTGCGGTCTCGTAACCGTGCAGCGCCATCCGCAGCCTGGTCTCCTCGACCAGTGCGCGGGTCCACTCGGGCGCATTGCCTTCCGCCCGGGCCTGTTCGAGAATCTCCGCCACCGCCTCCGAGGCGGCCTCGAACTTCTGCTCCGAGATCAGGCGGTCGACATTGTCCCAGCTCACTGGATCATCCCCTCCGGTGATGGTAACCGGTGTTTGGTCGTGACCGGCTCCGGACATGGTCACCGGCTGCAGAGATGCGGCCGAAACCACGGTCACGAGAAGGGCTGTGAAAAGGACGATCTGTCGTGAGCTGGAAAAACCTGTTGTGGCTCGCATGGCACCAGTTTAGACACAAAAGCGCACAGAAAGTTCCAAAAAGGCTCTTCGGACTTCGATGGAATCAGGGTTTTGATCATGCCTCACGGCCTATTGGCCAAATGGCTCGACCGCCAATTCGGCGATCTGACCAGTCCACGCCGCAGGGTCGTCGGTGGGCGGGTGGGATAACTCGTTTGGCCGTCTTCCCGGTCGGGTGCGTGGACGGGTACAGCTCGAACTCGGCGGAGTGCGAGCTCACAACCTCGCCATCGGTGGTCAGGGGCCAGGAGTACCTGACGCCCTTGCCGCCTTCCGCGATCGGACAGCCCATACTGAGGACCGACGGCTCCCCACTCGGCATCACGAGCCCGGTGCGCACCCTCGCCTCGCTGCCCGCATGTGCAAATACTTGAGGGCACTGGATGATCCTCTGCGTATCGGGGTCGTGGACTTTGGCACGAATAACGCACATTCCGGTTGCTCTCGCGCCGGCGTGTAACTCACCTCGGCCCCGACACGCTCGACCGCGCCAGCGCCAGCAGACGTCACCAACGGGCCGCCGCCAACTCCGAAAAGGCCTCCCGGTCACCGTCGATCGCCCGCCGCACGAGACGTGATTCATCGTCCACTGGTGTAATGACGCACTGGCGAGGGCGATTCGTTGACCTCAATCTCCCGACATCCGACATTGTCGGATGCTCGATGCTGGATGCTGGATGTTAGATGTTGGAAATTGGATATTGGATGTTGGATGTTGGATGTTGGATGTTGGATGTTGGATGTTGGATGTTGGATGTTGGATTCAACGAATCGATAAGTCGTCAGGCTAGATTGTCAAGGGGTGGGAGGGCGGATCGAGTATCCAGTATCCAGCATCGAGGATCGGGCGGGTGGTCGGGGGAAAAGCCGGGCACTCGCGCGCCCGGTGATGAGAAGGCGAGCCGGGGTATCCCCTGCTGCCCTATTTCTTCCGTGGCGGGACCGCTCCCCATGTCTCCAGGACATCGACAGTGGTGGGGTGCTCGAGGCTCCACCGTGCACCCTCGGCGACCTTCGGGTCTCGATCGTCGGCGATGTCCTCGAGCACCTCGAAGGCGCGCTCCCGCTCCTCGGGCGATCCGAGACTGCGGATGATGTTGAGGCCGAGCACCGCTTCGCACCGCATGCGACGATCAGGGGCGTTCAACGCGGCTTCGATGACCGCGTCGAGCTTTCCTGGTCGCGTCTCGAAGACGATGTCTCCCGCATCGTTCCGCGTAAAGGAGTCCAGGAGATCGGTCGAGGTGAGGTGCTGCTTGGTCCCGAGCCTTTGCGGCGCCACCTCGCCGAGTACCACCGACGCCAGCAGCGCCGTTTCGAGATCTCCGTCCTCCAGAGCCCGGTCGTAAACCGCTTGCGTCGCGATGTGGATGCAGGCCAGACCAACCAGGTCCGAGATCACGACCACGTCTTCCTGCCGGAGCAGCCGGCCCAACCTGATGGCCCGCCTGAAGTCCTCCATCGCCGCCTCGCTGTCCTCGGCCGCCTCGCCCCGAGCGACCCAGGAGCGGACGAGCTTGATTGCGAAGAGCAGATTCGTGATCCGCGTCGAGTAGCCTTCGAGGGGATAGACGTCGGGGTAGAAGCTCATGGTTGCCTGGTCGCACCACGGCTCGGCCTCCAGCAACAGAGGGTCGTCCGGGGGCAGCACGTTTCCCAGCCATTCCGGACCCTCGACGCCCCTCTTGGCGGCGGCGATCCCTTCGTCGGCACGGGATCCGCCCACCTTGGCGAAGGGGCCGAACCACTCGGCGGCATTGGCGGTCCCGTTGCCCAGAGGCGCCAGGAGGTCGAGATCGGTCTGGAAACGCAGGGGCCAGTCCGAATTCTCCGGGCAGGTCCAGCATGGCACCTCGAGGTCGGCGACCTCGAAGGGCGCAGCCTCCGGCACCATGGCCCGCGGGGCCTGCATGGGAGCCGTTCTACCGTCCCGGGCGACGATGCGGGCTCCCAAGGAGCCGGCGAGAATCACTATGACGGCCGCGGCCAACATCACCGGCCACATCTTCGATCTTTGGGTCATCGATTTCATGACGGGTTTCCTTTCACCTCGAAATCAGAGGCATCGCCGGCATCGGCGAGCAGACCGACCATTGGATGAACATCTTCGGCGATTCGTACCGGGCGCAGGAACTCGACGAGGAACTCGTCGGGCCGGTTCTCGACCATCAGATTCGGATCGATCGGCCGTGCTCCCGAGCCGTTTCCTGGCAGCGTCAGGAGATGCCCTGCAAGGAGCAGAACCACTGTCGCCGCCCATGCCAGGCGCAGGCCGCGGTGATGCCAGATTCTGCTCCACACGTCCGGCGTCCCCGTCGCCGTATCACGTGCCGCCGCGAGCACCCGCGCGCGAAGGTGCGGAGGCGGCTCCGGCGTCTCCAGGCCTTCGAAGAGCCTGTTGATCGTCGGGTCTCTTTCATCGGGTGTCATGATCACCCCCCAGAAGTTGTTTAAGTCGTCCGATGGCCGAGCGGTAGCGGCTGGCCGCGGTGAATCTTGGAATCCCGACGATCTCGCCGATCTCGGCAAAGGTGCACCCCGCGAAGTGCTTCAGAAAGACGACATCACGGTGCTTCTCCGACAGACCGCCCAACAATGCCGACACATGAACGGAATCCGCTACCCGTTCGCCATCGCCCTCTGAAGCGGTGAGGAATGCGAAATCGTCGAGGTTCTCGGCCGTTCGCCGTTTTCGGCGACGGGTCACATCGATCGCCGCACGGTGGGCCACAGTCAGAAGCCATGCTCTTGGATTCCTGATATTCGAAAGTCGCCGACCCTGCTCGACCAGTCGCACGAAGACATCCTGAACGACGTCGGACGCATCCTCCGACGAGCCAGTGCGCCACAGCGC
>JAJDNM010000014.1 GCA_022340665.1 Acidobacteriota bacterium
AACGCGACCCGCAGATTGATCCACTCCTCGCGCTCACCGGTCGGCCCGACCCGGTAGGAATCAATCTCGGCGGTCCCGCCGTGGCCTGGATCGACGCAGATGGTGCGGCCAGCGAGGGGATCGTCATTCCGGCGCGGGCTGGCCACCACGCAACCGATCAGGCACACAGCAATCAAGGCAAGAGCACGCATGAGATCCCTCCCGGGTGAAGGAGACTATCCGGATCACCTCGAGGATTTCAATTACCTCGAACACGCAAACCCGAAAAAATGCTAGCCTGAGGCGAACGAAAGGCACAACTGATGCCGAGAGGCGGGATGGACCCCGGCCGGTGGCAGCGGCTGCGCGAGCTATCCGACGAGCAGGCGGCGATGGTCATCATCCACGAAGCGCTCCACCACGCGGGTCTCAGCGAGTACCCAAAGGACCCCGATGCGATGACCTCCAGGGCAATCAACGGGATGGTTTCGGAGAAGTGCGGACTCTGACCATTGGCGGAATTCGGAATCAGGAATGCCACCCGCCCGAAATCCGCGCATTTAAAAGTTAGAATTTGGGATTTCGAATTTCCCACCCACCCGCCCGCAGGGCATCCTTAACTCAAAACTCAAAACTCATAACTCAAAACTGGCGCTCACATGGTCAGCGCCATCAGCGCCTTCTGCACGTGCAGCCGATTCTCCGCCTCGTCGTAGACCACAGACTGCGGGCCGTCGATGACTTCGTCGGTGACCTCGCGGCCGCGGTCGGCGGGCAGCGGGTGCATGTAGATGAGGTCGGCGGACCCGAGGGCCATGTGCTCGGATCCGCAGCGCCAGCTGGGGTACTTCTCGATCAGGGCCAGGCCCTCGGCGGTGTCCCGGGTGGTCATCAGCGGTCCCCATGATTTGGGGACGACCACGTCGGCACCGTTGAAGGCGTCCTCGAAGCTCTCCGAGATCTCGAACTTCGCGCCGGCCGCCTGGGCGTTGGCCTTCGCCTGCTCCTCGATCTCGGGCATCAGTCGGAACTCGGGCGGGCAGGCGAGGGTGACATCGATGCCGAAGCGGGGCATGAGCAGGATCAGGCTCTGCGGCACCGACAGCGGGCGCACGTAGTTGGGTGCCGAGGTCCAGGCGACGCCCATCTTGAGGCCCCGGGTCCTGCCGTGCTTCTCGCGGATGGTGAGCAGGTCGGCGAGGATCTGGCACGGGTGGTAGACGTCGCACTGCATCGAGATCACCGGCACCGAGGAGTGCTCGGCCACCTCGCGGATGTAGGCATTGCCCTCGCCGAAGGCGCAGTGGCGGATGGCGATCGCCTCGCCGTAGCGCGAGAGCACGTTGGCGGTGTCGCGGGCGTTCTCGCCGTGGCTGATCTGCATCTTGTCGGGCGAGAGGTAGATGCCGTGGCCGCCGAGCTGCGTGATGCCGGTCTCGAAGGAGTTGCGGGTCCGGGTCGAGGCGTCGAAGAAGATCATGTAGAGGGTCTTCGCCGGCAGCAGGGGCGTGGGCTCGCCCGCGGCGCGTTTTGCCTTGAGCTCCGCCGCCAAGGCCAGCGCCTCCTCCAGCTCCTCCACCGTCCAATCCTGCGTCGTGATGAAATCCCTGCCTTTGAGATGATTCGTCATGTGCTGTACTCCTCGGGCCAAAATGTGATTATCTCCCAACCACCCGAAAACCACGAAGACACGAAGACACAAAGGCGTTCACGAAGGAAATCATTCGTGTCACAAGACATAGCGGTGAATTCCATTCTTGATGAGGGATACGTTGAAATTGATAAGGAAGCCGAGACGATGGTCGCCCAACTTCATGTACGTCAGCAGCTGCGATGTGTGAACTGATACGAGTGCCTCAACAGCCTTGACCTCCAGGACGATTCGGTCTTCCACCAGGAAATCCAGGCGAAGTCCCCCATCAATCCGTTGGTCTTTGTAGGTGATCGGTAGCACGAGTTGTCGCTCGAATTTCAGGCCGCGCTCAGCGAGTTCGTACGCCAGGCACTCCTCATACACCGATTCAAGCAGGCCCGGGCCCAGCGTCGAATGCACCAAAAACGCTGCGTCCACTATCTCGGTGGCAATTTCCTCTGTCCGAGGTGAAGGGGTCATCCTTCGTGATTTCCTTCGTGTCTTGGTGTCTTCGTGTTTGCGACGGATTGTCCCGCGAGAACATCAGGAATCAGCGAGTAGACCGCGGTGGCTTTGATGAGGTCGTCCACCGAGACTCGTTCTTCGGTCGTGTGGGCGAGCTCTTCGCGTCCCGGGGCAAAGCCGACGGTGGGGATGTCGTAGAGGCCCATGGTGGCGACGCCGTTGGTGGAGAACGACCAACGCGAAATCTCCGGCCGCTCGCCGAGCACCTCGGCGGCCGCGGCTGCCACCCCCTGAACCAGCGGGTGGTCCTCGTCGAGCACCCAGGTCGGGTAGTACTTGTCCTGCTGCGCCGTTGTTCCGCGCCAGCTGACGGCGTCATATTTCAGGAGCTCGACCTCGGCGTCGCCGAGGTGGGGGAGGGCCTGGAGCTCGGCCATCGAGCTCTCCACCGTCTCGCCGACGGTCAGCCTGCGGTCGATGTAAATGCGGGCGGAGTCGGGCACCGCGTTGAGCGAAGGCGTAGTGCACTCGATCGAGGAGACGATGACCGACCCTTTGCCGAGGAAATCGTCCACCGCCAGGTTTTCGTTCAGCTTCTCGATGTCGCTGATGATCGGCGCCATCTTGTAGAGGGCGTTGACCCCTCGTTCTGCGTGGGCGCCGTGGGCGGAGACGCCGCGGGTGGTGATGGTCGCCTCCATGCGGCCGCGTTGGCCGCGATAGACGTCGAGGTCGGTCGGCTCGCCGAGCACCACCACGTCGGGCCGGATGCCCTCGCTCTCGATCAGGTGGCGCATGCAGTAGCCGTCGCAGTCCTCCTCCATGACCGAGGCCGTAAGGTAGAGGGCCACGCCGTCCGGCATCCCCCTGTCGGCGAGTATCTTCGCACCGTAGGCCATGCCGGCGATCGCCGGCAGCTCGTCGACCGCACCGCGACCCCAGATCTCGCCGTGCTCGAACTTCCCTTGAAAGGGATCGAAGGCCCAGGCCTCGAGATCGCCGACGCCGACGCAGTCGATGTGGCCGTCGTAAAGGATTTTGAAATCTCCGGTACCGATCCTGCCGACGACCGATCCGAGCCCGTCGAAGAAGACCTCGTCAAAACCGAGGGCCTCGTACTCCTGCCGCACCCGTTCGCAGCGCTCGCCCTCGTCGCAGCTCTCGGCGCGGATCGCAATCAGGTCACGAAGAAACCGGACAATCCGTTCCTCGTATCCCCGTGCCGCTTGCATCGCGTCCTGACCCTGATTCATGACTCTCCCCTCGCAGCGCATGCGCCGGTGAGTACTATAATCCGAAGGCTCAGGTGAAGGGAATACGCTCTCATGCAGAACTCCGAGCAGGTGCTCGAAAACACGATTCAGCGCTGCCGCGAGCGCGACATCATCATCCCGACATACCGCGAGATGGCCGACCCCTCGTTGGTGCCGGCCGGCATCCGCGAAGAGCTGGCGGGGATCGGCCTGTGGGACCTCCACTCCCGCAACCTGTTCCGGATCACCTGGAAGAACGAGCCGGTCGAGAGCGGCGGTGGTTTCGGCGGCGTGAATTACCTCGAAATCCCGAAGGAGCTGACCGGCGTCGATGCGCGGATCATCATGCTGCTCGGAAAGTACTTCCCGACCGGCGCGCACAAGGTCGGCGCGACCTTCGGTCCGCTGGTCGAGAAGTTGGTTCGTGGTGCATTCGATCCCACCACCCAGAAGGCACTGTGGCCGTCGACCGGCAACTACTGCCGAGGAGGCGCGTACGATGCCCATCTCCTGGCGTGTCCATCGATCGCGGTCCTCCCCGAGGGCATGTCGCGCGAGCGCTTCGAGTGGCTGGAGAAGGTCGGCTCGGAGATCTACGCGACGCCGGGTTCCGAGTCGAACGTCAAGGAGATCTACGACAAGACCAAGGAGCTCCAGGCGGAGCGGCCCGAGGAGGTGGTGGTCCTCAACCAGTTTGCCGAGTTCGGCAACGCGATCTGGCACTACGTCTGCACCGGCCGTGCGATGGAGGAGGTCTTCGAGGCCGAACGAGAAGCCGAGTCCCGTTTCGCCGGCGTCTGCCTGACCCAGGGTTCGGCCGGCACCCTCGGCTGCGCCGAGTATCTGCGTGAGGTCTATCCGAGGACCAAGGTCATCGCCGCCGAGGCCCTGCAATGTCCGACCCTGCTGTACAACGGTTACGGCTCACACCGGATCGAGGGCATCGGCGACAAGCACGTACCCTGGATTCACAACATCAAGACCACGGACGTGGTGGTCGGCATCGACGACCAGGCCTGCATGAGCCTCTTGCGCCTCTTCAACGAGGCTGAAGGGCGTGTCTATCTGAAGTCGTCCGGTGTCGATCCAGCGATCGCGGACCGCCTCGACCTGCTCGGCATCTCGAGCATCGCCAACCTGCTGACCGCGGTCAAGACGGCGCGCTTCTTCGAGATGGGGCCCAAGGACGTGCTCTTCACGGTGGCCACCGACTCGATGGAGCTCTACGGTTCACGCCTCGCGGAAGAGAGGGAAGCCCACGGCGCCTACAGCCAGACCTCGGCCGCGGTCCACCACGAGCGCTGCCTGCTGGGGACCGGCATCGACCACATGCTCGAGCTCGGCCACTGGGACCGCAAGCGGATCCACAACCTCAAGTACTTCACATGGGTCGAGCAGCAGGGCAAGTCGGTGGACGAGCTCGACGCCCAGTGGTACGACGACGACTACTGGACGACTCACTTCCACGCCTGGGAGGACTGGGATCGGCGGATCGAGGCGTTCAACGAGCGGACCGGGCTGCTCGAACGCTATCGCTGATCATTCGAGCCTGCATCATGTCCGCCAACATTTTTCTCCACCGTTGTAGGCGCGTCCTTCAGGGCGCGCCCCGAACGCTGTCCAATCAGCAGCGCTGTCGCGAGACCCTTTCAACCGTTGGCGGGCCCTGAAGGACCCGCCTACAGGGGGGAAAGCATTTGTATGCGGGTCATTTACGGCCCGCGAACGATGCTCAGTTTTCCTCAGGGTGTTGGTCTTCGTTCATCCTCGGTTCGAAGATCATCGCCTGGATGAAGTGCTCACCGCGGGTGAAAGGCCTTCCGAGAGGCCACCATCCCTCGATCATGCGGCTGGTCACGGCGTCCGACAGGCCGTCCAGTGTGACAGCGTGGACGAGCTCGCAAGTTGCTGTCTGACTCATGGCAAACCCTCCCGGTGATGAAATACGCAGGATCGATGCCAAAACGGAGGCCGGAGTCATGGCGAAACACTCGCCGGCAGGCGTATTATTTTGAATCACTCAGGGTGGGGAAGGGCTGCAGATGGTCAACGAAGAGTCGCTGCGCGAGGAGAAGATCGACGGTCAGTGCATCTATCACGGCAGAATCCTCGATCTCGAGGTCGACCGGGTGCGGCTGCCGAACGGAGCGGAGACCAGCCGGGAGGTCGTTCGCCACCGTGGCGCGGTGGTCGTCCTGGCCATTCACCAGGACGGCCGGATCGAGCTCGTCCGGCAGTATCGCTATCCGCTCGCGGAGGTGGTGCTCGAGCTGCCGGCGGGCAAGCTCGATCCCGGAGAGAAGCCGGCGGAATGTGCCGCGCGCGAGCTTGCCGAGGAGACCGGTTGGAGGCCGGTCGAGATCCACTCTCTGGGATCGCTCTTCACGACCCCAGGCTTCACCGACGAGGTGATCCACGCCTTCGTCGCGACTCCGCTCGAACCGGCTCCCGACGTCGCCCAGGATCCTGACGAGGCGATCGCCAACGTCACCATGGGAATCGACGAAGCCCTCGCAGCCTGCCGCGATGGCGAGATCAAGGACAGCAAGACGATCGCGACGATCCTGCTCGCCCAGCTGCACGGTTTCTTTTAGCTCAACTATTTGCGGGCGGGTCCTTCAGTACCCCTTAGAGGAATGTCGGATCCTCGACTCAGTCGCTGATGTCGGACACATCCGAATTGCTGACGCCCTTCGGGCGTCGTGACTCACCACCACCAGCGCGTGGCCGTACGCTTCCCACCCGCCCTCGAGGCGACCCCCTCAGCTACGGACACGGTGCGCTGTTGTCGGTGAGTTCCGAATTCCCGTTCTCGACCTTCCACTCACACGGACAGTACTCGTTCCTGCGCCGCGTCAGATCGGCGATGACCGCGCCGGTGAAGTCCAGGTTCGGGTAATCCCGTTTCAGGTCTTCCTTGTAGGTCGGGATATCGATCATCTCCATACGGCACTTGACGGTTACGAACGGCGTCGGCAAAAGCTCGCCAGGCACCTGGATGTGGTGCAGGCCGCCCGAGTAGACGGCGAGTATGCGGCCGTCGGGCAGGGCTTCGAGGATGTCGGCGATGCCTCCGCGGACAGTCATCTTTCGCCCCATGGAATCAAGACCGTTGGCCCGCATCATGCGGCCTTCGGGCAGGATGATGACGATCGCCTTGGAGTCGATCTTGTTGAGGACGTTGTCCCATGTGTGGTCGCGCTGGCGGGTCACGACCACGACGTGGCGAACCAGCATCCTGAAGAAGGTGCCGATGCGCCGCTTCATGGTCTTCTCCGCCACCGGCAGCACCCCGTGGCGGGCGAACTTCCACAACAGGTTGAGCGGCGCGTAGCCGGCGATGATCGGCTCGTAGAGGCTGGTGTGATTGAGCAGGGCGATGATCCGGGTGCCCTTTGCGTAGTTGTCCGGCTCGGGGGTGATCCACTCCTTCTCGAGCTTGAAGAAGAGGCGGGCCGCAGTTCGCACCCCCACCAGCATCCCCATGGTGATGATCGACTTGATCATGATCCGTGTCCCGTCACGAGGGACAGTTTACATATCCCGGACGGGGGGCTGAGAAATTCGTTCACCCTCCCATCCCGCCACGCATTAAGGATTTCGAGTTTGCTCGCGGCCTTTGGCCGCGGCGTCTACCCTCCATGAGCGGGTGGCCGATGGCCGGCCCCCTTGCCTCCTTCCTTCCCGGCCGTCGGCCACATCCCGCTACTGACGGCCAGTGCCGGATTTCCGACCGTCCGCCCATCCCCGGTGTCATTCCGACCGAGCGAACAACGTGAGAAAGCGGAGAAATCTGCGGCAACGACAGGAGTGCGCTGACCAAGAACTCATAGATCCCTCGGTTCGGTCGCTCCACTCCCTCACTCGGGATGACATCTCTCGCGCCCCCTGTGGCAAGCTCCTACCAGTCGAAGGTCATCCCGAGGTAGGCGTTGCGGGTGGCCGCCGGAATCCACACCGGTTGGGAGCCGTCGAAGTAGCCGAAGGTGGTGTAGAGATTGTCGGTCAGGTTGTTGAGCCGTGCCCGCAGGCCGATTCGCCTGGCGCCGAGGAAGTCAGCCGCCGCACGCCCGAGGTCGGCCTCGAGCCCGAGGTCGAGTGACGTGTAGGCCTCGTTCACCCGGTGGACATAATCAGGATCGCCGCTGATCTCCGGGTACTTGCGCATGTCCTCGGTGTTGTCGAGGAAGAAATCGTCGACAAAACGCAGCCGGAGGAAGCCGTCCACCGGCCCGGCGCCACCGCGGAGCTCGAGCGTCCCGAGCCACTCCGGGCTCACCGGCAAGGCGTTCCCCGAGTGGTCCATGCTGCCGCCGCCCCAGATGTTCTCGAAGAACTCGACGATCGTGTTGTCGGCCCAGGCCAGCGAAAGGCGGGCGTTCCAACGCGGCCGGGGCGCCCACTCGAGGTCGAGCTCGACACCCTTGTGCTCGGTCACCGCACCGTTTGCGGTCACCGGGTCTCCGTTGTTGTCCAGCCCCCCAGCCCAGACGATCGCGTTGTCGAAGTCGAGGTAGTAGACGTTGAGATTGGCGCCGCCGGTCCTCCAGGTGTAGCGCGCTCCGAGCTCGAAATCGGTGAGCTCCTCGGGATCGAGATCCTGCGGGGGTGGCGCCCAGTAGTCCTGCGGATCATAGAGATCGCGGAAGGCGGGCTCGCGCCCGCCACGCGAGATGTTGCCGTAGAGGCTCCAACGCTCATCCGGGTGGAAGGAGAGGCCGAGCCGGGGCAGGAGGTAGGAGAACGAGGCATCGAAATCGACGCCCTCGAGCTTGTCGTCATGCATCTCGTAGCGGTGGGAGGTCCAGGTGAGGCCGGCCATCAGGTTCCAGCGCCGGTTGAAGCGCCAGGTCTCCTGGACGAACGGCTGTACGGTTTTCTTGTCGAGCACGTAGTCGTAGTAGCGGTGGTCCGGCGGCAGTCCGGGCGGGTAGTACTGGGCCCACCGCACGACGCCGAAGTGGCGGCCGCTGTGGAGGCGAATCGCCGCACCGGCCTGAAGGCTGCCCCGGCCGTTTCCGTGCGACCACTCGACGGAGGGGATCCACCCGCCGTCCCACTCGTCCACCTCGCGCCGCCGCACGAGATCGGTGGTGTCGATCAGCTCGCCGTCCGGACCGGGAAAGGGTTCGAGCCCGTAT
>JAJDNM010000015.1 GCA_022340665.1 Acidobacteriota bacterium
AGCAATTTGCGGGGATTTCGGCCGAAGGAACACTCTACAGACGAACTGTTTCGAAGCTCGCGGAAGGCGCAGGCCGAGGCGTATCCGCCACCTACAGAAATCCGCGCGAATTGCTTGAAAAATATTTCACAAACGGACGGAATTGTGTATGATATCGGGGTTTGTTGGGGAGGCAGGTTCTTGAGAAAGCGTCCTGAAATCAAGGGCTAATCTCAAAAACTTCGTGGCCGAGTACAAGCTCGAAAAAGGAGGAGGACGTGGAACCGATTCAAATCGTGTATCTGACCCCGGTGGTGGCCATCATCGCCCTGTTTTTCGCCTACATGCGGGCGTCGTGGGTGAGGCGGCAGGACCAGGGTAACGAACGAATGGTCAAGATCGGAGCGTGGGTGGCCGACGGGGCCATGGCGTTCCTCAAGCAGGAGTACCGCGTGCTGGTGATCTTCGTGATTGCGGTGGCCATCCTGCTCGGCGTCTCCAATCAGATGGTGGGTGAGGCGCAGAACACCAATGGCTTGATCGCGCTGTCCTTCGTGCTCGGCGCGCTCTGCTCGGCGCTCGCTGGTTTCTTCGGGATGAAGACTGCGACCGCGGCCAACACGCGCACGGCTTCGGCTGCACGCGGTGGCCTCAACGACGCTCTGCAGGTTGCCTTCAAGGGTGGATCAGTGATGGGCCTCTCGGTAGCCGGTCTCGCCCTGCTCGGCCTCGGCGGTCTGCTGATCTTCTACATCAACCTCTACCCCGAGTCCGTCAACGGAGGAAACGCCACGATCCTGGTGCTCAACTTGATCTCCGGCTTCTCCCTTGGCGCCTCGTCGATCGCGCTCTTCGCTCGCGTCGGTGGCGGAATCTACACCAAGGCTGCTGACGTCGGTGCGGACCTGGTCGGCAAGGTCGAGGCGGGGATTCCCGAGGACCACCCCCTCAATCCGGCAACCATCGCTGACAACGTGGGCGACAACGTGGGCGACGTGGCCGGCATGGGCGCTGACCTCTTCGAGTCGTACATCGGCGCGGTAGTTTCTTCGATGATTCTGGGCGCGGCGTGGTTCGTCGGCCTCGAAGCCGCGGAACCCGGCTTTGGGATGAACGCGGTTGTCCTGCCGCTGGCGATCGCGATGATCGGCGTCGTGTCCTCTTTCCTCGGCTTCTTCCTGGTTCGGACGAAGGAGGGTGGCGACCCTCAAAAAGGCCTCAACCGCGGCACCTTCGGTGCCGGGATCCTGATGGTTATCGGCACCATTATCGCCATCAAGGCGTTGATGCCTGCAGGGAAGTTCCAGGTCCATGACGTGATCGCCGGGACCCCGACCTACGACTGGGTCGGCATCGCGGTAGCCGTCGTGGCCGGCCTCATCGCCGGAATTCTGGTGGGTATGATCACCGAGTGGTACACCGCGACCTTCCGCAAGCCGGTGGGTACTATTGTCGAAGCTTCCAAGACCGGCGCCGCGACGACAGTCATCCAGGGCATTGCGGTCGGTATGAACTCCACGACACTCCCGATCATCGTGATCAGCGCAGCGATCCTCGTCGCCTTCAATTTCGCCGGGCTCTACGGCATCGCGCTGGCCGCGCTCGGTATGCTCTCGACGATCGCCATTCAACTCGCGACCGACGCCTATGGCCCGATCGCCGACAACGCCGGCGGTATCGCGGAAATGGCCCAACTCGGCCGCGACATTCGCGCCCGCACCGACAAGCTCGACGCGGTCGGCAACACCACCGCCGCGATCGGCAAGGGCTTCGCCATCGGCTCGGCCGCTCTGACGGCCCTGTCGCTCACAGCTGCGTACCTCACCAAGATGCAGGGCAACGTCGAGATCAACGCGGCCGACCCGCTGGTTCTGGTCGGCCTGCTGATCGGCTGCATGCTGCCCTTCCGTTTTTCGGCCATGGCCATGGTCGCGGTCGGTGTCGCGGCCCAGGACATGATTCAGGAGGTGCGCCGGCAGTTCAGCGAGATCAAGGAGCTGCGCCCCGCCCTGATCGCGGCCCAGGCGGCCGAGTCGGAAGAGCGCGAGCCCAACGAAGAAGAGGCCAAGGTGATCGCCGCCGCCGACGGCAAGGCGGAATACTCGCACTGTGTGACCATCGCTACGAGTGCCGCCATCAAGAAGATGATCGCCCCCGGTGTGATGGCGGTGGCGGTGCCGGTGATTGTCGGCCTTGTCAGCCCCAACATGCTCGGTGGCCTTCTCATCGGTGTGACCATCTCCGGGGTGTGCCTGGCCATCTTCCAGGCCAACTCCGGCGGCGCGTGGGACAACGCCAAGAAGCAAGTCAAGGAGCAGGGCCACGAGGTGTGGGGTGACGCGTACGACGAGATGCACAAGGCGACGGTTACCGGCGACACCGTCGGTGATCCCTTCAAGGACACCTCGGGTCCGTCGCTGAACATCCTGGTCAAGCTGATCTCGGTCGTCGCGATGATCATCGCGCCGATCCTCTTCGCCATCCACTTCGGCTAGTAGCCCCTTTCAATCAACTCGGCGCCGGGGTTCGCCCCGGCGTTTTTTATTCGGCCCGCGCCCTGGCGTGGGCCGAATATCACGGCGTAGCCCGAAGGGCGGAGCCGGATATCCGTATCAGGATGTACGGCCCGCCTGCTGCGATCTCCGATCGCAGAAACGCGTTCTCGGTCCTCGGTTCTCCGAGATCGAGCTCTCGTCGCCCCTCGGACCTCATCCGCTACGCGGCTTCGCCGCGCAAGCGGGGCTTGTTTTCGCGACGCCCCTTTTCATCCCGCCCCCACCCCCCGCCCACCCGCCCTCAGAAAGCCGCGATGGGCTTCGCCCACCTCGTCTTTCTGAGGGGAGGGGGTGAATAAAGACCTGGCACCAGCGTTCCCTCCGCATCTTCAACGTCGATCCGAGATCGTTCAATCGATCTCAGGGGAGCCGGGCGGCCCAATCAGATCTCCAATCGATACTGGATGTCCGGCCCGAGCGCCCGCCGGTATTCCGACTGATGCACACCGATCAATTCAGATAGGAAACCATGTGTGTGATCTGTGGGCAGTCCGGGAGGGTAGGGTCATCCAAAATCCAACATCTGGCATCCAGCATCCAGCATCGAGTATCCAAAATCGACGATGCAAGATCGAATTTCCAACATCCAACATCGACCATCCAAGATCGAGTATCCCGCACCCAGAACCACCCCAGTTGCGCTACCGTAAAACCTAGCGGAGGTCGCCGATGCGTCGTTTCACGTTGTTCGCTATGCTGCTCGCGCTCGGGTGTGGGGGCGCTTCGGAACCGCCAGCCGCCGTGGAGGAGCCCCTTGCGGCCGATTCTGGCGTCGCGAAGTTCGGCCAGAGCGAGATCTACTGGGAGCTGGCCGGCGAGGGCGAGCCGACGGTGATCCTGATCCACGGCGGGTTTCTCGATTGTCACATGTGGGACGAGCAGTTCGAGCTGCTGGCGAAAACCCACCGCGTTCTCCGGTACGACGCCAGCGCCCACGGCAGATCGGTACTGCCGCCGGATGCCTACTGGGATCACATGGACCTTCGCGAGCTGATGAACACCCTTGGCATCGAACGCGCCGTTCTGGTCGGCTTGTCCCTCGGTGGCAGGATTGCCATCGATATGGCGCTCGAGGAGCCGGAACGGGTGGAGGCGGTCGTTGCGGTCTCCTCAGGCCTGAGCGGCTACCGTTTCGAGTCCGAGTACCACATCGAGAATCGTGATGCCATGATCGATGCCTGGCGGGCGGGTGAGTTCGACGCGGTGGTGGAGGCCTTTCAGCGAGAGTGGACCGACGGGCCGTATCGGACTCCCGAGGAGGTCGATCCGGTGGTGCGGGAGAAGGTGCGAGCGATGGCGCGAAACGGCCTCGAACACGCCATGGAAGGCCGGCTGATCGACCCACCGGCAATCGATCGTCTCGACGAGCTCGATCTGCCGATGTTGGTGGTGGTCGGCGAGCTCGATATGCCCGGAATTCACGAGATCGCCGACATGGTCGTCGCAGCCAATCCGAGTGCCCAGCTGGTGACCATCCCCGACGTCGCCCATATGGTGAATATGGAAGCGCCAGATCGCTTCAACGAGCTGCTCCTCGGATACCTCTCGCGGTTCTGAAAGCCAAGGGCGCGATGAAGCGAGCACCACCAGGTGCCATCTTTTGCATTGTTGGTGGCCAGTCGACCAAGCGAATCTGATGTTGAGGCCAACAATGCGAAAGGTGGCTCCTCATACTCGGCGGCGTGACCGCGAAGGTCAGACACGGGCGCGGAAACGCAAACCGGAACGGAATCCGGCTTCGCCTTCGGCTACGCCGTGATTGTCTGTCCGCGCCGATGGCGCGGACAAACAAAAAGCGCCCCGCGTTTCCGCGGGGCTTGAAATGCAATAAGACCGTATTGCGATGAAGCTTATGACTTCTGGCTTTGATAATAGTTCATGAGGATCTTCGCGACCTCGGGCCGGGCAAACTCCGGCGGCAGGTCTTCGCCGTTGCTCAGCATCTCGCGCACCTTGGTGCCGGACAGGAAGACGAAGGACTCCTTCTTGTGGCCCTCGGGGGCCTCGCGCATCATGATGACTTTGCCGAGCTCGCGCGAGAACGCGGTGTGGTCGGCCTCGAAGATCTTGATCTCGAGAGCGCCCTCGGGGACCTCGTCGTGGAAGATGGCCTGGGCATCGAAGGGACCGTAATAGTCGCCAACTCCAGCGTGGTCGCGACCGACGATCAGGTGGGTCGCGCCCATGTTCTGGCGGAAGACCGCGTGCAGCACGGCCTCGCGCGGGCCGGCGTAGAGCATGTCATAACCGTAGCCGGTGATTTCGACGCTGTTGGGCGGGAAGTACAGCTCGGCCATCTTACGGATGGCGGCGTCGCGCACGTCGGCCGGGATGTCACCGGGCTTGAGCTTGCCGAGCAACATATGAATGACGGCGCCGTCGGCGTTCTCGCGCTCCATCGCCATGCGCACCAGCTCCTCGTGGGCCCGGTGCATGGGGTTGCGGGTCTGAAAGGCCACGACCTTGGACCAGCCGTTCTTTTCGATGAGGTCGCGGATCTGCATAGCGGTGCGGAAGGTTTCCGGGAAGTCTCTCTCGAAGTACGAGAAGTTGAGCACCTCGATGGGGCCTGAGATGAAGGTCTTGCCAACGGTGTTGAAAGCCTTGACGCCCGGGTGTTCCATGTCGTCAGTGCGGTAGACCTTGTCGGTCATGAGGGCCATCTGCTCGTCGGTGGCTGTCTCCACGGCCTCGACTGTCTGGATGGCAAGCACGGGATTGCCGCTGATGTTGGGATCGAGGAGCGCGATGCGCATTCCGGGCTCGATGCCCGAAGCATCCTCGACCACATTGACGATGGGCACCGGGAAGAACAGTCCGTCCGTCGTCTTCATGTTCTCGGCGACCGATATCGAGTCGGCGAGATTCATGTAACCGGTCAGCGGGTTGAAATAGCCCGAGCCCATCATCACCGCGTTGGCGGCTGCCTGCGAGCAGACGACGATGGATTTCAGGCTTTTGGCCTCTTCGAGAAGTTCCGCACGCTTGGCGCCGTCCGCCACGTACAGAGGGTTCAGAGTGTCGGATCCGTGTGGTTTGATCATTCTGCAATCTCCCTATATGTGTTTCGCCTCTGCCGAGGCCGGTTTTCAAACAATCAATCGGTCGCAGCCCGTTCGTGGGCCATCGCCAATGTGCGGTAGAGAATGTGCGCAAATTTGGAGTAGGGGAGGGTCAAAAACAGGGTCAACACGATCGCCAGGTGGATCACATAGACCGAACATCCGACGATCGGTGGAATCGGAATGAAACGGAACACCTCGGTCAGCACGCCCGTCGCGATGACGGTGAGCACGACCCACAGGAAGAATCGGTCGAAGGCGGTCGTTACGCCGACCAGCTTGTCCTCAGGATGCTGGCGATTGAACCACAACAACAAGCCGCCAATTACGAGGGCTACGGCCGAGATGTTGCCGAGCCATTTGACCCAGTGGGTTATCGGAACCGGGTAACTGTATTCGAGGTTGAGCCACGAGAAAAAGACCGTCTCCCGGTAGAGGTAGACGATCGCGAATCCGGATGTTATCGCGGCGCCGATGAATCCCCACATGACCAGGAAATGGCCCCATCTTCTCTTTGGAATGCCTCGGTCGCAGGCACCGAATTTGGTGTGCAGTCCGATCGGAAAGAGTGAGGCGAGAAGTCCACCGATGAACGACCCGTCTCGCGGCTGATTCTCTCCGAGCAGCCGCCAGTACTTCCGTCCCGAAATGAACATCATCAGAGCGACGAATGCAGTGGCGGAAAAATAAGTGATGTAGATCAGGGAGTGGGGTACGAAGTGCTCGTAGTGGAAGCGTCCGTCGGCGGCAGCCAGGGTCCCGTCCACGGCTGGAATGTGGACGCCGGTTGCGCCGAGCAGGATGATCCAGTAGATCAGCGGCGCGAGGACCAACAAAGGCCACGTCCTCTTGGCGTTGCCCACCAACCTGCCCAAGAAGCGCGGAGTCGCCATCTTTTCGATCACCATCGCGCGGACCGACGCCATGATGTCGCCCGGGTTGACCTCACGCGGGCAGCGTACCGAGCAGTCGTTGCACTGGTGGCACAGGAATGGGCCAGCGTCTCCCATGAGCCGGTCTTCCATGCCCCACTGCGCCCACAGGATCTGTCGGCGCGGGAAGGGTGCGTTGGCCGGTGCGAGCTCGCAGACGCTCGAGCAGGTGGCGCACTGGTAACAGCGCGCGGCTTTCTCCCCGCCGTGGTCAAAGAACGCATCGCGGAAATCCGTTGACGTGTTGATGACCGGAATCGAGGCCATACCTCCTCCTTTTCCGAGCTCCTAGAATCCCTTGAGCGGGTTCGGGCCCATCTCGTCGAGTTCTTCGGCGAACTCGTCGAGAATCGTCGGAATCCGTTCGAACTCGTCGTGCGAAAGCTCGACCAGCTTGACGCGCTCGGACTCTAGGGCGAGGCGTTCGAGGGTCTCGCCGACGTTTTCGAGCCGCGTGTTGGCAAGCTCTGAACCGCGCATGTAGTGGCACTGGTAGTCGTCACCGAAGGGGCAGCCGATGAGGATGACACCATCGACGCCACGCGACAGCGCCTCGGCGAGCCACACGATGTTCATCGATCCGAGGCAGCGCACCGGAATGATCCGCGTCCACGGGTTCCAGGTCGCGCCATTCGCGGCAGCCGTTTCGAGGGCGGGGAGGGCGTCGTTTTCGCACATCAAGGCGATGATCCGGGGTTTCTCCTCGTAATCCTCGGGAACCTCGAATGCCTTGATCATCTCGGCCACCATGTGGACCGAGTAGTCCTGGAAGGAAATGATCCTCTCCGGGCAGGCGCCCATGCAGATGCCGCAACGGCGGCAGCGCAGCGGGAAGAACTCCGGTGTGCCCTTCTCGTCCTCGTTGAGAGTTCCGAAGGGGCATTCCTCGGTGCAACGCTTGCACTGGGTGCAGCGCTGGAGGAAGAAATCCGGATACGCAGTGTCGCCAGCGCGTGGGTGAACCGCCTCGCCACGTTTCGCCATTTCGATGCACTGAACCGCCTTCATGGCGGCGCCAATTCCGTCTTCGGAGGCTTGCACCGAATCCATTGGCGCATGCACCGTGCCGGCGGCGTAAATTCCGGTTCGCCGAGACTCGTACGGGAAGCAAATGAAATGCGAGTCCGGGAAGCCGTACTTGAGGGTCGGCAGGTCCGGGCCCTGGCGATACTCGAGGTTGAGGATCTCGGTGTCCTCGTGGTCGGCGAGCTCCTCGGCACGGGCGGCCGAGGTCTCGCGGACCTGTGAGCTCTCGGAGTGTTCGGCCTGGTGGCGCGAGTCGTGCAGTTCGCGGATCAGCTCGCCGTCGGCGGATGTAGGCACCATTCCGACCGCCAGCACCACCATATCTGCCTCGATCGCCACCTCGTCACCGAGAAGGCTGTTGGCCACGTGGACCGTGAGCTTGCCGTTGGCCTCGACCTTCTGGACATCACCGCGAGTCATCATCCCGGCCGATTCCTTCTGCGCGGAGAGGAAGAAGTACTCCATTTGACCGGGCGCGCGGATGTCCTTGTAGATGACCGCGTTTTCGATCGATGTGTCGATCTTCGCGACCTCCATCATCTGGCGCAGGGTGTTGATGCAGCACTCGGACGAACAGTAGTTGAGATGATTTTCGTCGCGCGAACCGGCGCACTGGATAAAGGCGATCCGGTCCGGCTTCCTCCCGTCCGACGGACAGGTGATCTTGCCGTCGACCAACATCTGCTCGAACTCCTGGGAGGTCACCACATCCGGTGAGGCCCCGTAACCGAGGTGGCCGAGTTTCGAGGCGTCGTACGGCTTGGCCCCGGTTGCCTGGACGATCGAGCCGATCGTCATTTCGAGACCCGATGAGCCGTTGAGCTGCACCTTGAACTGACCCGGCTGGCCGTCGATCTTGACGATGTTGGTCGTGGTCAGAACCTTGATCTGATTGTCAGCTTCGATCTTCTCGATCAGCTTCGGTACCGGGTTTTCGGCCGGCTGCTCGTATGGCGGCTCCTCCGGAGGGATCGATTTCTGGGCGGCGAGCAACCCGCCAAGCTTGTCGTCGCTCTCGATCAGGACCACCGGGTGGCCGAGGCCGGAGGCGGTCAGCGCCGCCTCGAGTCCGGCGCGGCCGCTTCCGACTACCATTACCGCATCGCTGATCTCTTCGGCCAACGGCTCGATCGGCTTGACGCCGTTGAGACGGGCAAGGCCCATCTGCACCATGTCCTTGGCGCACAGCGTCTTGTCTTCGTCGTCTTCGGCTTCCTTGAGCGGCCAGGCGCAGTGCTCACGAATCGCCGTCCGGAACATCGCCGGGCCTTCGACGGTCAGGGAGTTGAACTCCGCCGTCTTTGCCCGTTCGGAACAGGCAGCCACGAGAATGCCGTCGAGGTCGTTTTCAGAAACCGCGTTCTTGATCGCTTCAAGACCTTCGGGGCCGCAGAAACACTCATGAGCCAGGGTGCAGGCGCACCCGGTTTCTTCGGCTCCTTCGAACACGTCATCGACATCGATGGCGTCGCCGATTCCGCAGCCGGTGCACAGGAAAACTCCGAGCTTGTCCATCATGACCTCCTTCCGGCTGCCACGAGAGCCCGTGCTGCAGCTCCTGTTGCGTCTCGCACCGATGCAGCGACGTCCTCCGGACGCCGGGCGACGCCTGCCACAGTCACGTTCGACTCGAAGTCATCGAGGACGAAGCCGTCGTCGTCCTTTCGGGTGAATACCGCGAGGTCTTCATCGACTGCGTTCGGCACCATGCCGGTAGCCAGCACCACCAGGTCGTGCTCGGCCTCGAGGATCTTCTCGTTCTCGACGTCCTCGACGTGCAGCTTGAGAACGCCGCGTTTCTTCTCGATCCGACCGACCTTGCCCTTGGTGAGCTTGACGCCGTCCATCGCCGCCACCTTGAGCAAAACGTCCTCGTTGCGGCCGGGCGCGCGGCGGTCGATGTAGTACATCGTGACCGCGGCGTCGGGAAGCTGCTCCTTGACGTAGGTGGCCTGCTTGAGCGATGCCAGACAGCAGACACCAGAGCAGTAGTTCAAATGGTTGACGTCACGCGAGCCGGCACACTGGACGAAGGCCACGTTGGTCGGCGCCTCACCGTTCGAAGGCTTGAGGATCTTGCCGCCGGTCGGACCGGAGGGCGCTGCCATCCGTTCCATCTGGACGTTGGCGATGACATCCTCGAGATCGCCGCCAAGTTCTTCCAGATTCTCCAGCGGGTAGGGCTTCCATCCGGTTGCGACGATCACCGCGCCGACCTCCACCGTTTCGGTAGTCTCCGAGGCGTCGAGGTCGATCGCGCCGTAGGTGCAGGCTTCGGCAATCTTGCCGGCCTCCTTGTCGCTGACCTCGGTCCGGTCGAAGACGAAGCGCTTCGGCCACGCGTTGGGGTGGGGGAGGCGGATGGCCTTGGCCTTTGACATCCCCAGGTTGTGGGGATCGTCGACCTCGGTCTTGCACGCCTTCTCGCAGTCGCCGCAGGCGGTGCACTTTTGGTTGACCCACGCCGGACCGCTGGTGACCTCGATCGCCCAGCCGCTGCTCGTCTGCACGGCTCCGGTGACCCGCGAGTTGGTCAGAACGCGGATCCGCGGATTCCGCTCGATGCGCCGGACGTTGATCTCCATGCCGCACGACGGCGGGCACATCTTGGGAAAGTAGTTGTTGGTTCGTGCGACGCGGCCGCCGATTGAAGCATCGCGTTCCACGACGGTGACCTCTGCGCCGGCCTCGGCCGCTTCCAGGGCGGCGCTGATTCCGGCGATTCCGGCACCAAGGACCAGCAGACTCTTGGCTTCGTTCATGTGGTACTCCGATCGACCACTCCCTCACGCACCTTCATCGTCGGCTCCGCGAACATCGCGAAACGCAACCATTTGAAGGCGAAGCGGAGGAGGGCCTCGTCATTTGTTTTCAGCTCTTCGAGTTCATCAGGCGGGATCTCGAACTTTTCGAGGAACGAGGATTCGAAGACGAACGATCGAAACGTATCGATGTCGTAGCACGCCGTATAGAACATGTGCATGCGCTTCGGATCGAGCGTCCGGCCGCCGATGAACCAGGGATGGCTGACCAGGTCACGGAACCCGGTTTCGAGACTTTCGCGGTCCTCGATGCCCTGATCGTCACGCCAGCTTTTCGCGGTCCACTCTTTGGCGTCCGCCTGGAGGCGCCCCTTGCAGTGGTCGTCCTCGAAAACGAAGAAGATGGGCTCGGGCTCCTCGCCCGCGCGGGCGGGGGGAATCGCCATTCCGAGAGGGTACATTCGACACGCCCAGGGACGATCCTCGTAGACCGTGCAGCCCTGTTCGCCGACGAAGGGGCAGGGTTTGTTTTCCCCATCCGTCATCTTCAGCATCACTATCGGAAGCTGTAGATCTTTGGTGATCGGGTTCGAGGTATGGATTTCGAGGAATTGACGAGTGTCCATCTCGAGCCTGCGCGCCAGACGGAGCACGTCGATCGGCGTCAGGACGATGTTGACGTCGGCGCAGCAGGAGTTGAAGCAGGGAACGCCTGGATGGCAGGTGAAGTTGAAAATTTCGCCCTCCGCGAGCTGCCTCTTGTCGGTAAGGAACTCGGGCAGGCTCGCGTGTCCGGTGCTCATGTCGAGCCTCCATTCTCGTCACCGTCATCAGCGACGTCGGGATCGGCTTCTTCACCGATCACGGCCTCGATGATTCGGTCCTTGAGAGCGTCGGCTGACCACACCGCAATTGGCGACTTTTCGCCGGTGAACGGGTCGAAACGAAAGCGGTAGGACGCCTTGACGGCGTAGTTCGACTCCATATGAGCCCAACCACGCACGTAGTAGGGACAGTCGTCATTGAAGCAGGCGAGCTGAAACTCGCTATCCCAACCGGCGCCATCCGGCAGCTCGAAGGCCCGGAGCTGTTCGCCGCAATGTGGACAGACGGGGTGTTCTTGAGTAGTCAATACGGCCTCTGAAAAAAGGCCCCAGGCGCCGGAGCGCCTGGGGCCGAAGTAGATGTGGAAATTAGCTCATCGGGAGAATGTCTCTCTTGAGCATCTCCCACTCTTCCGTTTCCGGATCCATCTTGCAGTTGACGAAGCACAGCCAGTTGTCGTTGTCCAGCTTGGGGTAGTCGGCGCGGAAGTAGTAGCCCGGCCAACGGGTTTCCTCGCGGAACAAGATCGTGCGGACGTGCGCTTCGGCCTGGTACATGCGGTGCACGTTCTCCCAGCACCGCATCAGTTCGTGGAGGTCGGACGCGCCGAGGTTGGTCGCATCTTCCTTGAGCATGCTGAGCAGCTCCAGGCCGCGCTCGCAGAGCATCTGCGAGGTCGTGAACTGTGAACCTACACCACCGGCGTACTCGTCCATGAGCTTCTGCAGGCGGAACATGAACATCTTCGGCAGGATGTAGTTCGGGTTGACGTCGGCCTGCGAGGTGAAGTCCTTGTGCTCGGCGTAGAGATCGAGGGGCTTGAGGGTCTCAGCCTTGAGCTTCTCGATGGTCGCGTCGTCGACGGTCGGCATCGGCGGGTTCTCTTTGACGATGTACCGGACCGCAGCCTTACCCGCGATACGACCCTCTGCGTGCGAACCCGAGGAGAACTTGTGCGATGAGGCGCCACTGGCGTCGCCGGCGGCGAAAACGCCCTTGGTGGTGCACATGTTCTCGTAACCCCAGAAGTATTCTGGCGGCGCGAGGTCTTCGGGACCGCTGACCCAGGCACCGGAGGCGCCCGAGTGCGAACCGATGAAATACGGCTCGGCGGCGGCGATCTCGGAGGACTTCTCTTCCGGCTGGACGTCACTCGCTGCCCACAAAATGGCCTGCGAGATGGTCATGTCGAGGAAGTCTTCCCAAGCCTCGCTCTCGAGCTCTTTCATCTTCTTCTTGTAGGCCTTCTGATCGTCCTTGTACTCGTCGGCGATCCTCTGGAGTGCCTCTTCCGTCCGCATGTAGATCGGGCCCTTGCCCTCCATCACGTCGAGCATGCCGAGCCAGTTGCGGAGGTTGGCCGGGATCGGTTTCACCGTGCCGTAAGGCTGCCAGTTCTCGAGCTCGTCGCGCCGTTCGACCATGTACTCGCCACCGAAGGCGTTGGTCGCGCGGGACTTGAAGAGCAGGAACCAGGCGCCGACCGGGCCGTAGGCGTCCTTGAAGCGAACCGGGATGAAGCGCACTTCCTGGCAGGTCATCTCGGCGCCGGCCTTGAGCGTGAAGTACGCGGAGGAGCCGGAGTTCCAGGGTGGATACCAGGCGCGGCCGAGGCCTTCGCCCGAGGAGCGCGGCTTGAAGACATGCACCGCGCCGCCCATGGCGACGAAGATGGCCTTCGCGAGGAAGACGTAGAACTTGTTCTCGCGGACCGAGAAGCCGTACGCACCCTTGCACTCGCCGCCTTCCATGATCGGGCCGACGATGAAGACGCGCTCGTAGATGTTGTCCGTGCCGAGGTGGTTCTTGGCGGCTTCAGCAACGATGACCTTGTAGGACTCACCATTGATCATCAGCTGCCAGCGACCCTCGTGCACATAACCGCCGCCCTCTGCCTTCCAGATCGGCAGGCCCCACTTCTCGAAGAGGTGAACCGAGCCGTCCACGTGGCGCGCGATCGAGGCCACGAGGTCGTCGCGGGCGACGCCCATGAGATCCTGCTTCACGTAGTTGACGTAGTCTTCGACGGTGTTGTCGCCGTCCTTGATGCCAACGTACTGGTTGATGGCGGAGAGGCCCATGGCCACCGCGCCGGAGCGGTCCACCGCGGCCTTGTCGACCAAGGTGACCTTGATGTTGTTCTTCTTGGCCCAGTGAGCGGCCTCGACCGCTGCGCCACAGGACGCCATGCCGCCACCGAGGATCAACAGGTCGGTTTCGACTTTGACAGTTTCGAAGTTTGCCATGATGCCCCCCCTACTTCGTCCACACGTCGCAGCCGAGGGAGTCCGGCTCGGTGAAGAGAACTGGACCTTCGAGGTCCGGGTCGGTGTTGAAGCCGCCGGTGGGTTCGGCTTGGCCTTCAGGGGTGGTGCGGATCGGGAACTTGAACCGCTTCACCTGGCCGCTGCGGAACTTGACGGTCCACATGATGGAGTCGGTCGAGCGCAGCGGCACCACCGACGCACCCATGGGCACAAAGTCCGCGTAGCCACGGACGTCGACCGCCTGGGTCGGGCAGATCTTGACGCAGTTGTAACACTCCCAGCACATTTCGGGTTCACGGTTGTACGCCTTCATCTTCTCCTTATCGAGAACCATGAGGTCGTTCGGACAGATGTGTTGGCACGCGGTCTTGTCGAGTGCCTTACACCCGTCACACTTTTCCACGTTGACGAAACTCGGCATACAGGGTTCCTCCTTTCAATCTCCCATGTTTTGTAAAGCGGTGGATACACAAATCCTCATCGGCGCCATCTCTAGCAAGAGCTGTGCCTGTTTTCACAATCGATTTTGAGATTTCGTCTACATTTAATGGAACGTCTTGGGAATCAAACATTTGAAGGTCGAGGTGACTGTCTGTGAGGCGGTGGTGGACTGGGGGGCCGTTCGAGAAGTTGGAAGAGGCCTCGGAAAGGCCGCGTCGGGAAGGCCTTTGACCCGATTTGGCAAGGAGGTCGTAAGTTATGGCACTGGAGACATTACGGTGCTTCGGGATCGGTATGAGTGATTCTCTGTGAAAATATTCACTTGTAATAATGAGAATGACTTGCGACCAAATCCGAAGCCTGGGTGTTACCTGCGCGTTACGGATCCGAAACCGGATCTCCCTAAGACCTTGCGCCTGTGCATGTTCCGACTTTCGGCGACCTGTTACCCGGGTGGAACGGGTGGGCCCAGGAGGCCGCTTTCGTAACGTGTCTGTGTGGTGACGGGAACATGGGGGTGCCGGGGCGCGTTCCGCAGGCGGTTCGCCCCGGGGCTCGGTCCACCGGCATATTTTGTGTCAAGTGGTTTTTATTTGAATATCTTAAATCCGAACGGGCTGGCGCTGTCGACTCTTGAGAACTCGCGGGCAGAGCGCAGCTCTGGCAGCCCGATCCGGCATCGAATGTGCAATGGAAACCGTACACATCAACGCGGTTCGCCGCGGCTCAGGAGGCACTGCATGCGACTGATTCTCCTTGGACCGCCGGGCGCCGGCAAAGGCACCCAGGCCCGGTACATCTGCGAAAAGTACGGAATTCCCCAGATCTCGACCGGCGACATGCTGCGTGCGGCGGTGGCCGAGGGCACCGAGCTCGGGAAGCAGGCCAAGGTCGTGATGGACAGCGGCGGATTGGTTTCGGACACCATCATCATCGGCCTCGTCAAGGAGCGCATCGAGCAGCCCGACTGTGCTCGGGGATTCCTCTTCGATGGTTTTCCGCGCACCCTCGCGCAGGCCGAAGCCCTGCTCGACGCTGGCGTTGGGATCGACGCCGTGGTCGAGATCGACGTGCCGGACGACGAGATCGTCAAAAGGCTTTCCGGTCGGCGTTCACATCCGGGTTCGGGCCGCGTATACCACGTCGAGTTCAACCCGCCGAAGGTCGAGGGCGTGGATGACGTGACCGGGGAACCCCTGGTGCACCGCGACGACGACAAGGAAGACACCATCCGCAACCGGCTCTCCACCTACCACGGTCAGACAGAGGTCCTGACCGAGTTCTACGGCAACCTCGAGGAGCGGGGTGCGGAGGGCGCGCCGAAGCTGATCAAGGTTGACGGCACGAAGGGCATCGACGAGGTGCGGGACGAGGCGCTGGCGGAGCTGGACAAGATCGCCGCTCAGTAGAAACGCGCGCCGCATCGGCGACACCAAGTGAGGTGCGCGTAGAGGCGTCGACGACACCGGATTCGGCGTCACCGGTTGCACCCATTGAGAGTGCTTGGCCTAGGTGCCACCTTCACAATTGTCAGCAGCGGGCACGCGGTGTCGGCGCTCAAATGACAATTGTGAAGGTGGCTCCTGACACACCGAAGCGAAAAGCGCCTGCCAGTGTCAGTCACTCAGCTCCAGCAGGAATGGTATGTCCGCCCGGCTCTCCTCGAGCTCGATGATCAGCCGCCAGCGCCCCGGCTGAGCGCCCCCGGGCACCTCGAATGCGAGTGGCCCGGAGCAGATCTGGGAGCTGCTGATCGGGATCTCGTCGAAGGTGAGCATCCCCGGCGGCGGAGCCAGGAACCACCGGTTGCACGGCACATCCCGGCCCGGCTTGTACCTGTCGAGCAACGGGAGATAGGAAAGAGCTCTCTCGACGGGGATCTGAAACCTCGGATACGTGCCGCGGAACTCGTCCTGGCTCAACACCGTCAGGCGGCGCCCGTCAGGCGTTCGAAGCGTGATGTCGCTACGACGGACGACGAACGGTCCGCTGCCCTGCTGGGCCGTCAGCTCGACGGCGAGGACAATCCACTCCTCTCCGACGCTCCTCTCGGCGCTCGGATGGACGACGGTCGCGGCGATCTGGGGTCCGTCGTGGAACACCGAGGACCTGCTGGTGACACGTGTGCCGGTCTCGTCCGGCGGAGTCCACCCGGATGACGCACAGGCGGCGACTGCGACGAGTGCAACAGCGAGAACAACGTATTTCGGTTTCGTAGATCGTTTCATTGTCAACACAATCCCACGGATCGAGTGGGAATTCCACCATTCGTGGCGGGTTTCGTCTCCAATCCGCTAGACTGCATCGTGATCGGCGATCGGCGGCAGGAACTCCGACGCAGAGGAAGGAGCTCCGGATTTGCCGGGATCGAGGAGATTCTTTCCTTGGAGAAGCCTGGTGACAGTCGAAATACAGCGCATCCTCAATGAGATCGAAGTGCTGGAGGTCAGCGGCGTGCTACCCACTCACGCCGAGGCCCTGGCCTACGATTCCCGGAAGGTCGTGCCAGGTACATGCTTCGTCGCTCTGCGCGGCACGCGCACGGACGGCCATCGCTTCCTCGACGCCGCCGAAACCGCCGGGGCGGCGATGGCGGTGGTGGAGGAGATCCCGGAAGACCTTATGATGCCCTGCGTTCGGGTGCGGGACACTCTGGCAACGATGCCGTTGCTGGCAGCCGAGTTTTACGGGCATCCGGCCCGTGATCTGACCCTGGCCGCTTTCACCGGAACCAACGGAAAGACCAGCTCGACCTTTTTCCTGGAAGCCATCTGGGAGGCCGCCGGGATCCCGGCCGCCGTGATCGGAACGATCCAGTACCGCTGGCCGGCGCAAGCCCACAAGGCGTCGCTCACCACGCCGCTGGCTCTCGATCTCCAGGGGCTCCTGCACGAGATCCGGAAGGACGGCGTGCGACACGTGGCGATGGAGGTCTCGTCGCACGGCCTGGTGCTCCATCGGGTCGACGGCCTGCTCTTCAAGGCCGCGGCCTTCACCAATCTCTCGCCCGATCATCTGGATTTCCACCGCGACCTCGATGACTACAGGGAGGCCAAGGCGGCACTGTTCGAAAAACACCTCGAGGCCGACGGAACGGCGGTCATCAACACCGACGATCCGCATGGGCGCATCCTGTACGACCGCATCTCCGATGACCGGCGGCTGTCGTTCGGTCTCGGCTCCGGGGTGGACGTCACCGCGGAGGAGATCCAGCTGGCACCGGATGCATCCACCTTCGAGCTGGAGACGCCGGGCTGGAGCAGGCAGCTGCGCTGCCCGCACGTCGGCGAGTACAACCTCCGCAACATGCTCGGTGCGGCGGGAATGGCGCTCGCGCTCGGCCTTCCGGAGGATGCCATCGTCAACGGTCTCGAGGCGGACACAGCCGTGCCGGGCAGGCTGGAACCGATCGAAAACTCGAGGGGCGCGCGCATCCTGGTCGATTTCGCCCATACGCCCGACGGCCTCCTGCAGGTCCTGAAGAGCCTGTCCGCGCTGCCGCACCGTCGGATCATCACGGTCTTCGGCTGTGGCGGAGACCGTGACCGGGCGAAGAGGCCGCAGATGGGTGGCATCGCCCGGCGCTACAGCGATCTGGCCATCCTGACCTCGGACAACCCCCGTACCGAGGATCCGATGAAGATCATCGAGGAGGTGGTCGGCGGGATGGACGAGGGGGACGGCTCGTACGAGATCGAGCCGGATCGCCGTACGGCCATCGCGAGGGCGCTGGCGCTCGTCGGCGAGGGTGATTTCCTGCTGGTCGCGGGCAAAGGGCACGAGACCATGCAGATCCTGGGCGTGGAGCTCCACCATTTCGACGATCGGGCGGTGGTCAGGGAGCTCCTGGCCGAGATGGAGGGGGA
>JAJDNM010000016.1 GCA_022340665.1 Acidobacteriota bacterium
GAGGGCATCGACGTCGAATGGAACGGCGAAGACCTGGTTGTCATTCGAAAAAAGCAGGTGTCCGGTCGGCAGATAGCGTGGATCGGCACCCTGCAGCCCGAGCTCTTTGACCCTGTTGTTTTCAAGGTCGAGGGCGACCAGGGTTGCGTTGGCCCGCTCTCCAGCCGAGAGCAGAAGGACCTTGCCGGACGGCAGGGCGGTCGGGCTCCACAAGGTTCGCGACTTCAGATCTTCGAGCTCGATATCTTCGATCTCGCCGCCGTTTTCGGAAACTCTGTAGAGGCGACGTGACGAGACAAAGTAGATGAAACCGTCGGGCGACCAGGTCACGCCGAGCGGGAAGGCGCTGAAGGCTCCGAGCTTGGTCGGCGGGCCGCCGGCGAGATTGACCTTCCACAGACCTTCGGTCGTGGCGAAAGAGATCCACTCTCCGTCCGGTGAAAAGCAGGGGAGGCGAGCGCTGCGCGCCGTCGTGATCTCCCTGACCGAGAAATCGTCGATCCTGCGGATGTAGAGCTGATCGTCCGATCCACCCTCGGCGCTACTGACGATGACCTGGCCGTCGGGGGAGATGGCGAGCGCCCGCCCGTCGCCATACCGCGGAGCTGCGGCGTAGGGAAACTGGATCGAGAACTTGCCGATCCTCGGCTCGCCCGAGTCACCTCGCAGGGCGAGCATCGTCACCGCACCAACTGCAATCGCGCCTGCGATCGCCGCTATCAACCACGGTGCTGTCCTTCGTGGGACCTCGATTCCGGTGGAAAACTCCGATTCGAAGGCGCCTTCGTCTTCACCCGCGACGGCGTCCTCGATCGCGATGCGCGCCTCGCCGATATCCCGCAGACGGCGACGGACCTCCTTTTCGGTGCAACGCTCGATCAGTCGTCGGATGGAGCGGGGGGTGTCACGCGGAATGGCGGACGCGTCTGGTTGCAGTGTCAGTACCGCCGCCAGAGTGTCGGTGACGGTCCCGCCGGGAAAGGCGCGCTCTCCGGTCAACATTTCGTGCAGCAGACAGCCGAAGGCCCAAATGTCGGAACGTTTGTCGGCCGCCTGGCCACGTGCCTGCTCCGGAGACATGTAGGCCGCAGTTCCGAGCATCATGCCGGCCACGGTGCCGGCGCTGGTCAACGTCGGCGACATGGAAGGATCGGGTGACCCGGAAGCCGGATCGGTTTCGAGGGTCTTGGCGAGACCGAAATCGAGGACCTTGACGCGGTCGTCCGGGGTGATGACGATATTGGCGGGCTTGAGGTCGCGGTGGATGACACCCTGTTCGTGAGCCGCCTCCAGCGCATCGGCGATCTGGCCGGCGTAATCGAGTGCCTTGTCCACGGTCAGGGGCCCGCGCTCGAGTATCGCGGCGAGGTCTTCGCCGGGGATGAGCTCCATGGCGATGAATCGCTCGCCGTCCTGGCCTTCGTGGAGACCGTAGACGGCGGCGATATTGGAGTGATTCAACGAGGCGAGGAGCTTCGCCTCACGTTCGAAGCGCGCCAGCCGGTCCGAATGCTCGGAAAGCGATTCGGGCAGGACCTTGATTGCCACCTCGCGGTCGAGGGTGGTGTCGGTGGCATTCCAGACGATACCCATCCCGCCCTCGCCGAGCTTGTCACCGAGACGGTAGTGAAGAAGCGTCGCACCCGAATTTAGAGACATCGTCGCAATATTACACGAGAATCTGGTTTTATGCCACTCGGCTGGGCCGGTTGCGGCGATCCGAGGTCTGATGAAAGGCCTGGCACTGATGCGTCTTCGATGATGAGGATTGCCAGTGATGGGACACACTTTTCGTGCCGGCGTCCGGATGTATTCTTGACGTGTGAAGACCGGTCGGATCCCACCCCTGAACGCGCAAAGCGAGACGATTCTGGCAGTAGCGGTGTGTTTGCTTGTGGCGGCAGGGCCAGGCACCACGCAGGAGGTCTTCAGCGATGGCTTCGAAGAGGCGGGCCGACTGACCTGGTCCGATCTCGTGGCACCTTGTGCAGTTCCACCGGGAGCGGGACTCGAAGACGTGTCCAGCCCGACCATCGTGATCGGCGACGGGACTCCAGGCAGCTGCACCTCGGCCGCATTCGTCAGTGCGGTGGCACAGGGCGGCATCATCACCTTCGACTGCGGTCCGGATCCGGTCACGATCGTCCTCGACCAGACGGCCAAGGTCTTCAACAATACCGGACCGGAGATCGTGATCGACGGCGGCGGTCTGATCACGTTGAGCGGCGGTGGTGTCCGCCGCATCCTCTACATGAACACCTGTGACCCGGATCAGGTGTGGACCACGTCCCACTGCCAGAACCAGGACCACCCGCGGCTCACGGTGCAGAACCTGACCTTCATCAACGGCAACTCCAAGAACGAACTCGAGTACGACGGAGGCGGGGCGATCTGGGTTCGCGGCGGCCGGTTCAAGGTGGTCAATTGCTCCTTCTTCAACAACGTCTGCGCCGACGTCGGGCCCGATGTCGGCGGCGCGGGGATCCGCGTGTTCAGCCAGTACGAGGGACTCCCGGTCTACGTCGTCAACTCGCAGTTCGGCGGAGCGGGCGGTAACGGCAACACCTGCTCCAACGGCGGAGGTATCAGCAGTATCGGTGTCTCGTGGTCGATCATCAACACCGCCTTCCGGAGCAACAAAGCGATCGGCAACGGCGGCAATCCGGCGCAGCCCGGCACTCCGGGTGGCGGCAGCGGCGGCGCGATCTACAACGACGGCAATACCATGACGCTCTCCGTGTGCGGCACACGGATCGAGTCCAACCAGGTCAACGCCTATGGCAGCGCGATCTTCTTCGTCACCAACGACCACTCGGGCGACGTCGTCATCGACCGCTCGGTCATCACCAACAACATCGGCGGCTCGTGGTACCCCACCTATCCCCAGATCTCGAATCACTCCGACACGCCGATCGAGGTGCTGACGTCGATCATCAGATAAACCAACCGACGGCGGGCGCGGTCTCGATCAGCCAGTGGCAGTTGAGTACTGGACATTTTTCGGTCATTCCCCGCGTAGAATGAGGGCCATGGGCGAGAAGGTGATTGGAGTCCTCGGCGGGATGGGTCCGGAGTCGACTGCCGAGCTATTGGTGCGAATCACGAGGTGCACCCCGGCGGCGGTGGAGCAGGACCACCTCCGCGTGGTGATCGACTCCAACCCGAAGATCCCGAATCGCACCGAGGCGCTGTTCTCCGGGGAGACGGGGCCGATCGTCGAGGCGCTCGGACAGACCGCGCGCAACCTCGAAGCAGCCGGGGCCGAGATCATCGGCATTCCCTGCAACACGGCGCACGCCTTTCTGGACGACGTGCGGGCGGCGGTAGATATCCCTGTCGCGGACATGGTCGGGGAAACGGCGCGTCGTGCCCGAAAGGCATATGGGAGTGGCGCCACGGTCGGCCTGGTGGCGACCGACGGGACGTTGCGGTCACGCCTGTATCACGATGCACTCGAAGAGGTCGGCCTCAATCCGTTGGCTCCGCCGGAATCGGGTGTGCAGTTCGCAGTGATGGATGCCCTGGATTCAGTCAAGTTGGACGGCGTCACCGAGGACGCCTGCAGTGCTTTGGC
>JAJDNM010000017.1 GCA_022340665.1 Acidobacteriota bacterium
GCCGGGGCGCTACGTCTGGCACTGCCACATCCTGTCGCACGAGGACCACGAGATGATGAGGGTGCTGCACGTCGGACCGGGCGCCTGATCCGAATCGTCAATTTCGCGATCACGGGCCGCCTTCGGGCGGCCCGTTTTTCATGCTCGCGCGCGTCGGGCATTGTGAATCGAGGGGCCGGCGATTTCTCGATCCTCCCTCCGTCAATCCAGACCACCAGCGGCAGGTGGTGGAGGCGCACCCTTGGGTTTTTCCATGGATTCCTCCGCTCGGACCCTTCGGGTCCTCGGTCGGAATGACACGGGGAACGGTTGGTTCCATGCGTGTTGCGGCTTCGGTGCACCGCCCCAAATGGGTGCATACCGGATCGTCTCATGTGCGGGCGGCGCCCACTCGTCGCTGACCGCCGCGGGTCCCGACTACGACTGGGCGCTGATCTGGGTGCGGCTCTCCTTGTCGCTCGCAGGGGGTGCCGCGACCTTCGGTTTGGCCTTGCCTTCCACCCCCTCGTCCGCGTCCTCGACCACCTCCTCCTCGACCACCATCGGCACGCCGCGGAGGTAACAGTCGATGCTGCGAGCGGCCAGCTTGCCAGCGCCCATGGCGAGGATGACGGTTGCCGCACCGGTGACGATGTCGCCGCCGGCGAAGACGCCCGGGATCGAGGTCATCTGGGTGACCTCCTGGGTGACGATACGGCCGCGCCGGTCGACCTCGAGGCCTTTGGTGGCCTGGGTCAGGAGCGGGTTGGCGCCCTGGCCGATACCGACGATGATCGAATCGAGCTCGATCTCGTACTCGCTGCCCTCGATCGGCACCGGCCGAGGGCGGCCCGAAAGGTCGGGCTCGCCGAGCTCCATCCTCTGCACACGGACACCGGTGACGACGGCATCGTCGTTGCCGAGCACCTCGACCGGAGCACTGAGCCAGCGGAAGTCAACCCCTTCCTCTTCGGCGTGCTCCAGCTCCTCGAGACGAGCGGGTGCCTCGTCGCGGGTACGGCGGTAGAGACAGATCACCTTCTCGCATCCGAGGCGCAGAGCGGTGCGGCAGCAGTCCATCGCCACGTTGCCCGCGCCGACGACCGCCACCCGATTGCCAATCGCCACCGGCGTATCGTAATTCGGGAAGTCGAAGCCCCGCATCAGATTGACGCGGGTCAGAAACTCGTTGGCCGAGCAGACGCCGATCAGGTCCTCGCCCGGAATGCCCATGAAGTACGGCAGACCGGCGCCGGTGCCGATGAAGAGGGCGTCATAACCCCACTCCCCCATCAACTCCTCCACCGTGGCCGTCGTCCCGACGACGAAGTTGCACTTGAACTCGACACCCATCTCGCCGAGGCTACGGATTTCGTCGCGCACGATGGCCTTGGGCAGGCGGAACTCTGGGATGCCGTAGATGAGGACGCCGCCGGGCTTGTGCAGGGCCTCGAATATCGTCACCGAGTGCCCCTCCTGGGCCAGGGCCGCCGCGCATGCGAGGCCGGCGGGCCCGGAACCGATGACCCCGACCTTGAATCCCGACGGCTCCTTGCACCGCGGCATCTCGACCGTGCCGCCCTCACGCTCGAGGTCGGCGACGAATCGCTCGAGACGGCCGATCGCCACCGAGTCTCCCTTCTTGCCGGTGACGCAGGTCTCCTCGCACTGGTCCTCCTGCGGGCACACCCTCCCGCAGATCGCGGGCAGAGTGTTGTCGGCCTTGATGACTGCCAGCGCCTCGGCGAAGCGCCCGCTGGCGACTGCTGCGACGAACGACGGGATGTCGATGCCGACCGGACAGCCGTCGACGCACTTCGGCTTCTTGCACTCGAGGCACCGCTCTGCCTCTCCGACCGCCATCTCCTCGGTGTATCCCAACGCCACCTCGTCGAAGTTGCGAATGCGCTCGGCCGCATCCTGAGCCGGCATCGGGTGTCGCGGGATGGCGAGCCGCTCCTTCTTGCTCAGTTCTCGGGACATCTACGAACCTCCAGTTGCGGTGGCCCGACATTGGTGAGATTCGAGGAACCGCCTGCGGGCGACCTCCTCCTGTTCGAGGTAGATCCGTTGCCGCTTCATGAGCATTTCGAAGTCGACCTCGTGGCCGTCGAACTCGGGCCCGTCGACGCACACGAACTTCGACTCTCCGCCGACCGGAACCCGGCAGCCGCCGCACATTCCGGTGCCGTCGACCATGATCGTGTTGAGCGAGACCAGAGTCTTGATGCCAAGGGGCCTGGTTTGCTCGGACACCGCCCGCATCATCACGGCCGGGCCGATAGCGATCACCAGATCCGGCCTTCCTTTGTCCTCGATGTAGGCGTCGAGGGCGTGGGTCACCAGGCCCTTCGCGCCAAAGCTGCCGTCGTCGGTCGTGTAATAGATCTCGTCCGACACCTCTTCCATCTCGCGCCGGAGGATGACCAGCTCCTGGGTGCGTCCCCCGAGGATCGACACCACGTGGTTGCCGGCGTCGTCAAGGGCGAGAGCTATGGGAAGGAGCGGCGCGATGCCCGCACCACCGCCGATACACACGCAGGTGCCGAAGTTCTCGACGTGGGTCGGCTTGCCGAGCGGTCCGACGACCTCGATGGAATCGCCGGGTCTGAGGGTGCCCATTTCCATGGTGGTCTTGCCGACCTCCTGCACGACCAGCCTGATGGTGCCCCTGACCGGGTTGGAGTCTGCGATGGTGAGTGGGATCCTCTCGGAGTGTTCATGAAGGTAGACGATGACGAACTGGCCCGCGCGGTGCCTGCGGGCAATCACCGGCTCATGGATCACGTAGCTCTTGAAAGCGGGTGCGATCTCTTCCATCTCGAGAATGCAGGCCATTACGGACCTCCCACTGGTCTGCTCGACCAATTCAAACGGTCGGTCCCCGGTGCGGATACGACTGCGAGTGCTCGAACCAAAGGTGGAAGTCATCGACCAGCGTCTCGTAGCGCCGCTTGAGGGCGGCAAACATCATCGCGTTGTCGATCGCCAGCGAACACTGCTCGCCAATCGACATCATCAGCAGTTTCTCGTCGTCCGAGAACCTGTAGGGATTGTTGGTGAACAGGCTCAGGACACCGATCGTCTTGCCCCGCGTCTCGAGCGGCACCAGCAGGATCGAAGCGACACCTTCGCGAGTCAACTCTTCGGCGTGCTCGATCCGTTCGTCCTCGCGACCGTCGAGAACCGCGACGCACGAGCCTTGCAGCACCTCCTCGACCAGCTTCGGGCAACAGAGGTCGCACATCCCCTTCACAAAGGGCTCGCCAAGCCCGAAGGACGCGCGCGTTTCGAGGGTGGAAGTCCGCCTGTCGATCAGCTGGATCGCACAACCATGCGTCCGCAGGTCTTCGGACACGGTCGTGACGATTGCGTCCAGCACCACCTGCAGATCGAGCGAAGATCGGATGGCTTCGGTCACGTTGGCCAGGATCAGCCGGAACATCGAGTCGGTGATGGCGCTGGTACAGAAGAGCGCCACTACCTTGAAGAACTCGATCTCGTCTTGCAGGAACTCTCGGCGGGCGCTGGTAAAGAGGCGCATCACCCCGATCACCTGGCCGCGAGTCTTCAGTGGAACCGTCAACAACGAGGCAATCCCCTCGGCCTCGAACGCTTTCGGGTACTGAACCCTGGGATCCGAGACGCAATCGAGGACGTCCACCACGTTTCCCTTGAGAGCCTCGGCGACGCTTTTTTCCGCGTCGACCGGGCCCTTGTTGAGAAAGGCCTCGCTCAAGCCGTAGGCCGCAACGTGGTCGAGCGTCTGGAGGTCGCGGCTGAGGAGCCGGAAGTGGCAGGCCTTGAGATGAAACTCCTTGACGATCGATCGCGCCGCCTTTTCCAGCATGACGGTGGTGTCGAGTTGGGAGTTGAGGGCATCGCCGATGATGTGGAACACGTTGCGGCACTGGCGGCACTTGACCATTCCTACCTCCTGCCCTGGTGAGAAGACCGGGCGAGCGCCGGAACAGTGGTGCCGACGGTGCGTCCACGGTCATTCTCACCGTGGATCATCGTTCGAGGCCAGACTGCGAAGTACGCATGACAGGTGTCGGCGATGCAAAAAGAATCCGCCGATTCGCTTCCGCGCTGGCTCAGAATCCGCTGGCGCTATGTCCGGAGGGGTTGACCTCTGCAAGCAATCTATGTCCGATTGAGCCAATCGTCAACGAATTTGAGATAGTACTTTATTTCACAGCTATGAATCAGCGACGCAATCTCTTGTCGCTGTCCAGGCCACCGAATTGAGAAGGGCAACGGATACAGGCTTCTCATCCGCCCCGATTCTAATGCCCTGCGTCTTGATTGGCGCATCACCGCCGCCCACGTCATCCCGAGCGAGACCACGCAGTGGCCTACAACCCCGTGTCATTCCGAGCGAGGCCGTAGGCCGAGCCGAGGAATCTGCGGCTCTCTGGACTCGCGCTTCCGGCTTTCCCATGGATTCCTCCGCTCGCTCGATTCGCTCGCTCGGTCGGAATGACAAAAAATAGAGACCAGTCGCTGGCGACGGAGGGTCACAAGCCGCGAAGCGGCGCCGTAAGGGCCCGCCTGAAGAAGAACGATGTGTCTCCCGAGCGCCGATCAGCCGTTCAGCTTGTAGTTGGAGTTCTCGGCGACGATGGTCACCTTCATTCCGTTCCAGGTGCCGGTGGTGACCGACCGCGACGGGTAGTTCGGGCCGTGCTCGATGCTGTCGAACATCACCTCGAGCGAGACCGGCGAGCCGTCAACCGCGGTCCTGATGTCGGCGGCAGCAGGACGCGCTGTCGCCTGCCGGATGGTGATCACGACCGAGTCGCCGGTGGTCATGACGTCGTGCGATTCGAGGATGATTTTCCCTTCCTCCCGCTTCACGGAGGAGGTCTTGACCGCCTTCTCGGCGAACATCGGGTTCAGGTATCCGTCCAGCTGATCCTTGACCCGAAGCACGAACTCGCGCGCGGCCTCGAGCTCCTTCTTCGACAGCTTCTTGCCGTCAGGACCACGAACCTTGCCCTTGGCCACCTCGCTGCTGGTCTGCATCTTCTCGACCGAACCGTTCGGCAGGATGCGCACGGTGAAGGTATCCATCCGCCTCTGCTGGTCGTCGACCAGCAGCGTCATTGTCGAATTCCAGGTGTACTGCCGAATTTCCTCCTGGTTGCGCCGCATCATGGCGCCCATTTTTGCGAGGTCCAGCGCCTCCTGGGCCTGGGCGATGGTTCCAACCGCCAAGATCATCACCGTCATTGCCGTCAGGGTCGTCGTACGGTTCATCTACTAGCCTCCTGCAAGGTGCCAGATGACGGTATCACTACCGCGTCTGATTTGGGATGTGGGATTTTCCATCGCCCGCGCATTTCGAATTTCGAATTTCGGATTTCGAATTTCCCGCCCATCCCCCCAGGACGTGAAGGCGAAGGTTGAGTCGGCCAAAGCAAATTTTGTAGCCGCGTCCTTCCTGAATGACCCGCGTCCCGGGGCTTGTTTGCCTGCGGCCCAGCCGCCGCAAGCCGATGTCTCGGAACGACAAAACGGATCTCGGTTTTTTAACCCACCCACCCGTTCTCCGGCGGGCGGCCGGAAAATTCCAAATTTCAAATTCGATATTCGAAATGCGGGGTGGGCGGGTGGGTGTGGCGTGCGAACCCGCCGGGTTCGCGACTAGCTCGCTCAGGAAAAGCCGCTCGAGCAGCTCGACGGTGTCGAACAGGCGACGTCTGGTGATCCCGAAGTGCTGGCGAAGCTCGAGAGTTGGCGCTCGACGTTTTCGCTCTCACATGCGGGGCATTTCACGCCCTCTGACCCGGCGCCGATCTTCTGCAGGCGTGAAAATTGGCTCCCGCATTCGGTGCATCGATATTCGTAGATAGGCATCGCTCAATCCTCTAAATTCCGAAATCCGAATTCCTCATTCCGAATTCCCGGTTCAGGCCTTGACCTTCTTGCCGCTCTCGAGATCCATGACCTCCTGCCGGCCCTGAAGAATCGTCTGGCGGTCGTGATCCACCCGCAGCTCCAGCGAGTCGCAGACGTTGCGGCATATCGTGAAGACGCCGTCGTCGATGATGCGGTAATAGACGTTGAGGCCAGCGCGCCGGGGGTCGACCAGACCCGCGCGCTTGAGCACGGACAGGTGCTTGGACACGTTGGCCTGGCTTCCGCCCACGACCTCGAGGATCTCCGAGACGCACCGCTCGCCGTTGTGAAGGCAGTGGAGGATCTTCAATCGAGTCGGGTCGGCCATCGCCTTGAGGACTTCGGCAATCCGGTTGAGCAGTTCATCTGATGCGATCACGATACCCCCCTCTAACCCGGTCTTCTCACCGGGTGTCTACTACGGACGGCGAATGGCACCAATCTGTCGCGCTTTTCGCGGATCATGCTCCTCAACGCAGTGTTACTAGGCCTGCGTCGCCCGATCCGCGAAAAACCCAACATCTCAATTCCCTTCACCGCCCTCGTAACGAAACCCGGTGAGAAGACCGGGCTAAATGCTCCCATCGCTCAATGGTAATATAGTCCTCTTTTCAAGCCTGGTCAATCTGATCGCAGAAAACGCCGACGTCCTGACCTCGGAACCAACAGAAAACCATGAGCTGCCGTATCATCGGACGATCGGGAGGTGCATATGCCGACGATTTTCGAGCTCATCGTTGCCGGTGAAATCCCCTGCCACAAGATCTGGGAGAACGACGACCACCTGGCCTTTCTCGACATCAACCCGAGGGTCGAGGGCCACACCCTGGTCATACCCAAAAAGCCCTGGTTCGAGATCTTCGCGATGGACGAGGAGCCGTACATTGCCCTGTGCACGGCGGCACGGACGGTCGCCCGGCACCTGCAGGAGCGCACCGGTTGCGCGCGGGTCGTGAGCGTTGTTCTCGGCTACGACGTCGAGCACGTTCACATCCACCTGCTGCCGACCAACCATCTCGAGGATTTTCCCTTCCCGCCGGTGGACGAGACGGCCCAGGCAAAGCTCGAAGAAACCGCGCAACACCTCAAGACTTGACCTCAGACCACCAAGCGCTACAGAATACTCTCCGCGCCGGAGTGGCGGAATGGCAGACGCAGAGGACTCAAAATCCTCCGAGGGCAACCTCGTGTGGGTTCGAATCCCACCTCCGGCACCAAACCCCTTCAACAACTGTGGGTTCGAACTCACCCTCAGCAGCCATTGTGGCCGTTGCCATGGGGGTCTCCGAGAGGGAGGGTGGGTGGCTTATGGCCACTGGCTGGTGAGGGGGAGTCACGACGCCCGCAGGGCGTCCGTAATCCCACCTCCGGCACCACGTACCGACTTCCGGGTTGCTCGCGCGCGTTGCGCGCGAGCCCTCGTCGAAACCACCGGGAGGCTCTTGGCCGCCTCCAACCATCCACCCAGCGGCCAGAGCCTCGACCGGTGCTTTTCGCCGAGGTCGACTCCCACCTCCGGCACCAAACCCCTTCAACAACTGTGGGTTCGAACTCCCCCTCAGCAGCCATCCGTGGCCGTTGCCATGGGGGTCTTGGCCCGGACTATTCATGAGGGTTCGTCGCGAGGGCGGCGAGGTGCTGTGACCAGTGGGGTTTGCGACCCGAGGGGCGCGCAGGCGTACTTGACGGTACGTCGAGCACCCCGAAGCGAGCAAACACCGCTGGGTGCGGTTCATCGTCGGCCGCAGCGGGAGCTTCATGAATAGTCCGGGCTAGAGGGTGGGTGGGAAGCGTACAACCACGCGCTGGTGGTGGTGAGTCACGACGCCCGACCTCGTCACGGCGGAGCGCGGAGCGCGAAGCCGGAAGGGCGTCCGTAATTCAAAATTCAGAATTCGGTTGTTGCCTTTTTCATTTACACGGGCTTGCGGTACGGTTATCATCGTGCGCAGCATCTCATGACGGGTGGAGCCGGGGTCGGCGATCTCGCGGTCTGAGACGGCGTCCGAGGCTTCTCGAACGGAAGGAGTAAGCGATGCGGGCGTCCAAACTCATGGTGACTATTCTGGTGCTGGCTGTGGCGGTAGGGGCAACCGCCCAGACTCTCGATCGCCAGCCCATCAATCTCGGACGATCGAATGCACGCCGCGCCGCGGTGGTGCCAACCGACACGACCAAAGACGACACACCGGTGGCGACAACCCGCGATGCGCAGGGGATCTGGTTCATCGAGGGCGGCTCGTTGTACGACGTCTACGAGGCGATGGGCTATGCAGTCGCGACGGATCGCCTGTGGCAGATGGACGTCTACCGGCGCACCGCCCGCGGCAAGCTGGCCGAGATTCTCGGGCCCGCCGGTGTCGAGCTCGACGTGCCCATGCGCATCATGGGCTACTCCGAAGAGGAGTACGCGGCGCAGCTCGCCGCCCTCTCCGCCGACGGCCAGACGATCGTTCAGGCCTTCACCGACGGCATCAACCGCCGGATCGGGGAGTTTTACGCGGGCGATTGGCTGGCGATGCCCTTCGAGTACTGGCTCCTATGCATCCAGTCCGTGTTGTTGGACGGCATCGGCCTCCCCGTGCTGCCGGCGCAATGGGAGACCGCCGATGTCCTCGCGACAATGATGTTGTTGGCTCGGTTCTTCGATGGCGAGGGCGATTGGATCAACAACGCCCCCGCCCAGCCCGAAAACTACCTCCTCTATCTGACCCTGGGTGGCGCTTATGGTGCCGAGGGTGAGGCCATGTTCGGGGACCTGCGGTGGATCAACGACCCCTCCGCGCTGACTGTCGTCCCGTCGGGCGGCGCCAAGGCCTTGCAACGCTCGAAGCAAGGGACACCTTCTCTCGAAGGCGTCAACCTTGACGCTCTCGGGAACGCAATCAGCGACATGAATGCTCAGACCGCGAGGATCCGAGAGCTGCTCGAGAACGTCGGCGCCGACGTCGACCTCGGCAGCTACGCATGGTCGATGTCCGGTGAAAAAACTGCCTCGGGCAACCCAATGCTCTACTCGGGGCCGCAGATGGGATTTCTGGCGCCGTCCATCATCGCCGAGGGCTCGATCCGCGGTGGCGGCATCGAGGTTTCCGGCATGCACGTGCCCGGCATTCCGGCCATCTTTGTCGGGCGCACGCCGCACCACGCGTGGTCGTTGCAGACCGGTCACGCCCACACTGTCGACTTCTGGCTCGAGGCACCGGAGACGGTATCACTGCACCGCATGGAGACTATCAACGTTTTCGGCGGGGACCCCGTCATGCTCCCGGTGTTCCGCGGCTTGCACGGACCGATCATCAACCCGATGCCCTACAACCCCATGGAACCGCCGGAATTGATTCTCTCCTGGTCCTTCAGCGCCTGGAACCACGAGGCTGACGCCATCGACCTTGCGCTCGGCTTCGCACGCGCCCAGAGCATGGACGATTTTGATGCCGCCGTCCAATCCGCCCCGGTCAGCTTCCACATGAACTACATCGACCGCGACGGCAACTTCGCCTACTGGATGTCGGGCTGGGACCCGATTCGCGGAGCTGGGTACAACCCACTTTTTCCGTCGATCACTGGCACCACCGGGGAATGGACCGGCGAGCTTCGGCCTCGCACCAACGATCGGAACAACCCGAGAGGGTGGTACGGCGGCTGGAACAACAAGGCCGCGATTGACTACCCCAACGGTACCAGCAACTACAGCTACTATTTCGGCCCGTGGCACCGCGCGCACGTCGTCGACGAATACCTGTCAACCCACGATGACCTGACCTTCGAGGAGGTCCGCGAGCTGGCACTCAACATCGCCACAACGGACAGCATCGACGGCGGTGGCGACACCTGGACCTACGTCGCGGATGCTTTCAAGGCAGCGGTCGTGGCCGACCCGAATGAAGACCGCAATGCGGCCATTGCCATGCTCGACGCGTGGGACCGCCACTTCGTGGCCGGTGGACCCAGCGAGTGGCGTTTCGGCGCCTATAAGGCCGACGCCTGGATGCTGCAGGACTGGTGGGTCGAAGAGGTCCTTCGAATTACTTTCGAGGACGAGTTCGCGATGGCTGGGATGAGCTGGGAACAGCAGCCAAAATCCATACTGTATAACGTACTGATACGAGCCCTGGCCGGGCAGACCTACTACGACTGGTTCCAGGACAAGCGGGGAACAGGCGACAAACCTGTCGGAGCAGAGGCGATCATCATCCGCGCGCTTGACAACGTGATCGAGCACGCAGGTCTGGGACCGTACAACGAACCGCGCGGCACGATCAGCCACACTCACGGCGTGTTCACTTTTGTGGATATTCTCGGCCCGCTTTGGACCGCAACGCCATATTCGAATCGTTCGACCTATGCCCAGGTCCTCGAGTATGATATGAACGGTCCGGCGCGGATCGAGTCCATGTTCCCATTGGGCGAGTCGGGTGCGATGTACTATAACGGAACGTTGACGCCCACCTTCGACCCCAACTTCTTCTCGATGGTGCCGGCATTCGACGCCTTTCTGCCGAGGCCGTTCCCGCTCTTCGAATAGAGCGTCCATCCGTCTGAGATTACGCCCCGCTCTTCGGAGCGGGGCTTTTAAATTTCGGATTTCGAATTTCGGATTTTCCGCCCACCCCACCCTCCCGGTGTCTGGGGGGTCGGGTGGGAAATTACAATTTCGAATTTCGAAATGCGCGGAACGGTGGGCGGCATTCCCCATTCCTAATTCCTAATTCCTAATTCCTAATTCGAAAAGGGTATCCTCTTTCGGTGACGAAACTGAACACCTTGAGCCCCGGCTTCGACTGGCGGGCGGATGCCGTCGGCTGGCCTGTGACGACCGACGTCGGTCCTGGTCTCACCGGGGTGGTGGCGGCCGGGACCGAGGTCATGTGGCTCGACCCGTCGAGCGGCCAGCTGGCCTACCGCGGGGTGCCGGTCGATGAGCTCGCCGGACGGGCAGATTTCGAGGAGGTCGCCCACCTCTTGATCACAGGCAGCACTCCCGACGACGATCCCGAAGGGCTGGCCGAGTTTCGCAACCAGGTTCGATCGAGCAGGGAGCTGCCCTCGACGGTCGAGGGGCTGATTCGAGATCTCGATCCGGAAACCCATCCGACCAGAATGCTGCGTGCGGGCGTGTCGGCGGTCGGTTGCCACGAGCTGACTGTCGAGGATGATCTCTCGGGCGAGCGCCAGTGGCGCGAGCTGCGGGTGGTCGGCCAGACCGCCGCCCTGGTGGGAGTGATCTGCCGACACCGCGCCGGACGCGAACCGCGCGCACCACAACCCGGCTGCAGCCTCACCGAGGGAGTGCTGGCCGCCCTCAACGATCGACCGCCGACCGCGCGCGAGGTGGCGGCGCTCGACCTCGCGTGGGTGCTGCACGCCGCACACGGGTTCGACGCTCCCACATTCACCTCGATGATCGTCGCCTCCTGCCTGGCCGACCCCTACTACAACATCGTCGCCGGCCTGTCGGCGCTGCGCGGACCCCGGACCGGCGGCGCGGCCGAGGCGGTGCTCGATCAACTGCTGCCGCTCGACAACCCGGCCGGGGCCGAGACGTGGGTTCGCCGAACCCTGGCCGACGGAGGCGTGGTAGCCGGTTTCGGCCACCGGTCCTACCGCATGCCCGATCCGCGGGTGGTGGTGCTGCGCAAGGAGGTTGCGTCGCTGGCGCGCTCCCTCGGGCGCCCGGAGCTCTTCGAGGTGGCGCGCGCGGTCGAGGTCGCGGCCACCGAAGCGCTCGCCCCGCGCGGCGTCTTCATCAACGTCAATTTCTACGGCGCCCTGCTCTTTCACCTGCTCGGCGCCGACCCGCCGCTGGTACCGTGTCTGATCGCCATCGGGCGCATGGCCGGCACCGCGGCGCTGGTGCGCGAGGCCCTCGACGGCATCAGGCTCTACCGGCCGCTGAGCCGCTATACCGGCGTCACCGAGCGGCACCTCGAAGACCGGGCGAAGACGTGATCGGATCGAGCCTCCCCCCGGTGGTGCAAACCTACGAGCGCGGACTCGAGGGCCTGGTGGCCGGCGACACTTCTATCAGTCGGATCGACGGCCAGGCCGGTCGCCTTTTCTACCGCGGCTACCCGATCGAGGAGCTGGTGGGTCGCGCGAGCTTCGAGAAGGTCACCTATCTCATCCTCTTCGGTGAGATGCCGGACAGGCGCCAGCTCGACGACTGGTCGGCCGAGCTCCGAGCTTGGCGGCAGCCTCCTGCGGCCGCACTCGATTCTCTGCAGAAGGTACCGGAGTTGGCCCACCCGATGGCCCAGTTCCGGACGATGATGACCGTCGCCGCCTGTCACATTCCCGAGCCCGAGAACACCGAGCTCGACGCCCAATGGCGGCGGCCGGCAAGAATATTGAGCTGGACTGCTGGGCTCGCCGCCTGTGCGATCCGCCA
>JAJDNM010000018.1 GCA_022340665.1 Acidobacteriota bacterium
CGGGCGATCGGCCGAGGTCACGAAGACCACGAGGTCAGCTCGCGGCACGTAATCTTTCGTCAAGGCCTCGTGCGCACGATCGAGCGCATTCGTTCCCGGCGTATCAACGACGCTCAACTGGTGAAGGGTCTCCACCGGCGCTGTAATCTTTTCGCCTACCGAGCCCATTGGTTCCCGGGTGAGCGCCTCGCCCCAGCTGATGTGGTGGATCTTCGAGGTCGTCGGCGTCACCCCCTCGGCCAGCACATCCTGACCGAGAAGGGCGTTGATCAAGGCGCTCTTGCCCGCATTGAACTCACCCACTACAACCAACAAGAAGAGCTCATCGAGCTGACGAATCGAATCATCGAGCGCGCGAAGGTCCTCGACAGGCGTGTCACAGCTTTCGACAGCGGTGCGCACTTCGGCGAGTAACTCGCGCTCCGCGTCGAGCAGCTCCTTTTGATCAGCGGTGAGAATCGGTGCGAGCATGGCCGCTATCTTAGCGCGGAAGGTGGCTTGAGGCTTGGGTCTTGAGGCCTGACCGAGGTCGAGAGGACTAACAGGCCCCAGGCCTCAGGTCTCAAGCCCTCAGTATCCTGCCGCCATACCGTCCTTCCGCGACTCGGTCGCGCCGGAAAGGACACCCGTCTCCGGATCACGGTGAACGATCTGGTAGCCACCGAAGACAACCGGGTTGGTTTCCTGGATCCGGTGGCCACGTTTCGCGAGATCCCGGTAGACCTCCGGCGGAAGGCCCTTCTCGATTCGCAGAATTCCTCCCGACGTCATCACGGTTCCGGTCGGCTGAGACGACCCGCCGTGATTGAACCGAGGGGCATCCCCCGCCTCCTGCAGGTTCATCCCGAAGTCGACGAGATTGACGACAATCTGGACGTGTCCCTGCGGTTGCATGGCACCCCCCATCAATCCGAATGCGGTATCCGGAACCCCATTCCATCCCATGAACGCTGGGATGATCGTGTGGAAAGGTCTCTTGCCCGGTTCGAGGGCGTTGGGATGGGCGGGATCGAGGCTGAACAGGGCGCCGCGATCCTGGATGCCGATCCCGACCCGGGGCACCACATAGCCGGACCCGAACCCGGTGTAATTCGACTGAATCAGCGAAACCAGCATGCCACTCCCGTCGGCGGTCGCCAGGAATGTTGTATCGCCGTGTTCTAGGGCGGGGTTGCCGGGTCCCAGAGTGCGTGCGGCATGCTCCATGTCGATCAGCTTCGCCCGCTCGGCGGCATATCCTTTGTCGAGCAAGGCGTCGACCGGAACCTCGGCGAATCGTATGTCCGCGTAGTAACGCGCACGGTCCTCATAGGCAAGCTTCTTGGCTTCAACCATGACGTGCCAGAAGTCGGTACTGTCCCGACCCATGGCAGCGAGGTCGAAACCTTCGAGGATATTCAGCATTTGGAGCGCTGCCAGGCCCTGCGGGTTGGGCGGCAACTCCCACACCGTCAGGCCACGATACGTGGTCGAAATTGGCTCCACCCATTCACTCGTATGATTGGCGAAGTCCTGGCGCGAGAAAAACCCGCCGACCTCCTCTGAGAAGGCCACGATCTGTTCGGCGATCTCACCGCGATAGAAGGCATCACGCCCTCCGACCGCGAGTCGGTCCAGCGTGTGCGCGAGGGCCGGATTGGCGAAGACCTCGCCTTCAGCGGGGGCTTTGCCACCGGGCATGAACACCTCGGCAAAACCCGGCATGTCCTTGAATCGGGGCACGCTCCGCGCCCAGCCGCCGGCGATCACCTGCGGCACCGGCGCACCCTCGCGCGCGAGCTTCGCCGCCGGTCGCAGAACATCTCCCATCGGCAGATTGCCGAATTTCTCGTGAAGTTCGAACCAGCCATCGGCACAGCCGGGAACCGTCCACGAGTAGACCGAGTAGACGGGTATGGTGCCGTCCTCCTCTGGCGGTACCTCATCGATCGTCAACGATGCCGGCGCGCGTCCCGAGGCGTTGAGCCCGTAGAGCTTCTCGGTTTCCGGGTCCCAGACCATGGCGAAGAGATCACCGCCTAGACCATTGGCGGTCGGCTCCAAGAAACCGAGGGCTGCGTTGACGGCGATGGCGGCATCCACCGCCGAACCTCCGGCCTTGAGGACATCGATCCCGACCTGCACGGCCAGCGGATGGGCGGCGCTGACCATCCCATTCCGGGCATAGGTCACCGATCTGGTTGCAAAGGCTCGGCCCTCCGGACGATCGGCGGAGAATGCGACGGGAATACTGGCGATGACGACAGCGACAATCGCGAGGCAACGACGCATGACGACCTCCATCGGTCCACCATGGTACGGCAGTCAACAAATTTCGACGAACTGGTACGATCGCCGCAGGTATGGCGGAATCGACTCTTACCGTGATTGCGGCCGAGCTGGCACGAGAAGTCGACCGTCTGTCGTTCGCCAATCCGGTAACCCACGTCTACAACCCACTCGACTACGCGTGGTCGATCCACGCCCAATACCTCGAACGCTACGGTAGAGCGCCAAAGGAGGTCCTCCTCCTCGGCATGAACCCCGGACCCTGGGGTATGGCGCAAACCGGGGTGCCTTTCGGTGAAGTGGGTGCGGTCCGCGACTGGTTGAGAATCGACGCGGTTGTCGACAGGCCCGATCGAGAGCACCCCAAGCGACCGGTACGGGGGCTCGAGTGCGCTCGCTCCGAGGTCAGTGGGGCGCGCCTGTGGGGCTGGGCGCGCAAGGTCTTCTCGACCCCGGAGCGATTCTTCCAGCGGTTTTTCATCGCCAATTACTGCCCGCTCGCCTTCCTCGAGGCGAGCGGCCGCAATCGCACCCCAGACAAACTGCCCGCGCCGGAGAGGGCGCCGTTGCTGGAGATCTGCGATCGCGCCCTTCGTCGAACCGTCGAGTATCTTGAACCGGAGTTCGTCGTTGGGGTTGGGGCGTTCGCCGAAGGTCGTGCCCACGCCTCTCTCAACGGCTCACGCACCGTCATCGGTCGTATCCTCCACCCGAGCCCAGCGAATCCGGTGGCCAATCGGGGCTGGGAGGAGCGAGCAACCGCAGAGTTGCGGCAGCTGGGCGTCGAGCTTCCCTGAGATCGAGACACCGATTCCGCCCCGGCGACGGATTTTGGTTATCCTTGCCACAAGGAGCGGTGATGCGCTGGAAATACTCGTGCCCTCACTGTCAAGCCCCCCTCAACCCCGACGACAGAGTGGTCCTGCGAGCCGAAAGCGGTGACCGGTCATTCCTGGCCGGCCTGCATCCCCAGCCGGGGAACTACGAGGTCGAGCTGCCTCCCGGTGAGACCATGGAACGGGGTACGTACTGGGATTTTATCTGCCCTCAGTGCGACGCGAGTCTCGTTTCGGAGCTCTCCGAGGATCTCTGCGCCCTCGACGTGATCTCGCCGGGCGAAACACACCGTGTGTACTTCTCCCGCGTTGCCGGCGAAGAGGCGACCTTCGTCGTCTCGGCCGAAGGCATGCTCGAAGACTTCGGCATTCACACCGACCGTTACCTCGAGCAAATGATTCACCAGAAGTACATGCGGTAGCGCGTCGCACAAGTGAGGAATTCTGAATGAGGAATGAGGAATTTCCACCCACCCCACCGGATCAGTGATCGACGTAATGAGCAGGTGGGCGACATTCCTAATTCCTAATTCCTAATTCCTAATTCAATCAGTATCCTATCCTCGTGAAAATCGCGGTGTTGGCTTCCGGGGGAGTGGATTCGTCGGTGGCGCTGATGCGCCTGGTCGAGGAGGGTGGTCACGACCTCGCCGCGTTCTACCTCAAGATCTGGCTCGAGGACGAGATGGCCTTCCTCGGCTCCTGTCCGTGGGAAGAGGATCTCGCGTATGTGCGCTCGGTCTGCGAAACGGCGCGCGTCCCGCTCGAGGTCATATCGCTGCAGCAGGAGTACCTCAGCTCGGTTGTCGCCTACGCTCTCGCCGATCTCGATGTGGGCAGAACGCCCAGTCCGGACGTGATGTGCAACCGGCTGATCAAGTTCGGTGCCTTTGTCGACCGGATCGGCGACCGTTTCGACTGTATCGCATCAGGGCACCACGCCCGGGTCGAGGAGCGGAACGGTCAGTTCCACCTTTTGCGTGGTGCTGATCCCAGGAAGGACCAGACCTATTTCCTGAGCCAGCTCACCCAGGCACAACTCGCCCGCTGCCGTTTCCCGATCGGGGACCTCACCAAGGTCGAGGTCCGGCGCGAAGCCCGGCGCCTCGGGCTTTCAAGCGCCGAGCGCCCCGACAGTCAGGGCATCTGCTTCCTCGGGCGGGTGCCGTTCGACGATTTCGTCCACCACCACCTCGGAGACCGGCCGGGCGAGATTCGTCGCGCATCGAACGGAGAGCTCCTGGGCCATCATCGCGGAGCGTGGTTTCACACAATCGGGCAGCGGCGCGGCCTCGGCCTCGCAGGCGGCCCATGGTACGTCGTGGGCAAGGACCTCGAGCACGATATCATCGAGGTCGCCCACGCCGACGAGCTCGAGGAATACGCCTGCCAATCATTCCTGGTTGGCAACCCGCACTGGATCGCCGACCGGCCGACCCGAAAGGACCTCTCGGTCAGGATTCGTCACGGACAACGACTGGAACCGTGCACCGTCCAAGAGAACCCGGGCGGATCGATGACAGTGCAGTTCGATACGGTCGCCGATCCCGGCGTCGCGCCCGGTCAGTTCGCGGTGCTCTATGACGATGAAGAGTGCCTTGGAGGGGGGATCATCGACTCGACCGAGAGATGAGCATCGGCGGTTCGGGAGCCCATCCATCAGCTCATTGAACGAACGATCCGTTCGCGCCCGAGTTTCACCTGAAACTTAATCGAGAATGATACGTAAGATCAATTAGTCACAACAACCTCCTTCTGTCAGCGGCCCCGACCCCCGACGGGGCCGTTGGCGTCTCCTCGGCTGATACACACGGGTCAGCGCCGAAAAATCAGCCCATGTCGGAATGACCGGTCTCACTCTCTGTGATCGGATATTTGAAGGGCAAAGGCCGGATTGGATTGATGTTGCTGCGAAAGGACTGCTATTCCTCTGACGACAGCTCGATGCCGAGTCGGTGAATCATCTCGTTTAACGTCGTCGGACTGAGCTTGAGAAGACCGGCTGCTCGCCGTTGAACGCCACCCGATCGCTCGAGGGCCTGGCGGATCAGATGTTCTTGATAACCTGCGACCGTTTCCCGAAAATCGACTCCAGAAGACGGAAAATCCGACACCACAGCTACGGCCGGCGAATCGCCCCGCACCGCCTGTGGCAACTCATCGAGTTCGATGCTGTCGCTCCGGCACAGCACGACCGCGCGCTCGACGGCGTTCTCGAGCTCGCGCACATTTCCCGGCCAATGATAGGCGGCGAGCGCATCCATCGCGGCAGAGGAAAAACCCTCGACCTGACGTTGGTTCTCCTCGTTGAAAAGGCGCAGGAAGTGGGTCACGAGGAGTGGGATGTCCTCTCGCCGTTCGCGCAGGGGTGGCAATTCGATCGTGATCACATTCAGGCGATAATAGAGGTCCTCACGGAAGTTCCCTTGCTGCACCTCGTCCCACAGATCAGTGTTGGTGGCCGCGACCAGCCGGGCGTCCACCGGCTTGGCTTCAACGCTTCCCACCCGCCTGATCTCCCGTTCCTGAATCACCCTCAGGAGCTTCGTCTGAGTCTCCAGCGAGATCGTCCCGACCTCATCAAGAAATAGTGTGCCGTTGTGTGCGGCTTCGAAAAGCCCTTTCCTCGTATTGACTGCACCGGTGAAGGCGCCTTTGACATGGCCAAAAAGTGTCGACTCCAGCAGGTCAGCCGGAATAGCGCTCGTATGGACCGGCACGAACGGCCCGTCCCCGCGCGGACTGAGCCGGTGAATTGCTCGCGCCACGAGCTCTTTCCCGGTGCCTGACTCACCGGCCACAAGAATCGTCGACCGGGCGGGAGCCGCACGGCGCATGAGCTCGAACACCTCCTGGATTCGCCGGCTCGTACCGACGATTTCACCCATACCCTCGAGGCGACTGCGCAGCTCGAGGTTTTCGACCAACAGGGCCCGACGCTCGGCTGCCCGCCGCACGAGGTGCAGAACTTCTTCGTTCTTGAATGGTTTCGGGACGTAATGGAAGGCGCCACCGCGCATTGCCTCGATCGCAGACTCCACCGATGAATATGCGGTGATCACCACCACCGGGAGGTGCGGGTCCAATTCTTTGATCTCGGGCAGCAGGTCGAGACCGGATCGATCCGGCAGCATGAGGTCCAGGAGAACGACATCCACCTCTTCCTCGCGGAGAACGTCCATACCATCCGCAGCCGAAGTCGCCTGGAGATATTCGAAGCCGTCGCCCGTCAGGAGTGACCCCAGCACGTCCTGAAGGACGGGCTCGTCGTCGATCACGAGGACGGTTCCGACTCCTGCCATCGCTGTAACCTGATAGTGGCACGGGCGCCGCCATGCTCCAGATTCTCGAGCCCGACGCCGCCCCCAAGTTGGGCGATCATATCACGTGTGATGGCGAGCCCGAGACCGGTGCCACCCCGCTCGGTTTTGGTCGAAAAGAATGGTTCGAAGACTTTCTCACCGACTTCCTCTGGCACCCCTGAACCGGAATCGTCAACCCGGATCTCTGCCCATTCTGCCATTCCGAGCACCGAGAGCCTGACCGTCCCGTCGGCCGGGGATGCCTCGAAAGCATTTCTCACCAAGTTGCCAACAGCCAACTCGATTGGTCCCACGGACGCCCACACCATCACCGGCTTTTCGACCTCAGAGACCTCGAGCCTGTGTTCAGCGCCGAGCGAACGTGCGGCATCTCGCGCCGCGCGCTCCGCGACGCCTGTCAAATCGAGCACCATGCGACTATCGGACGATTCCCGGACTATCGCCCGCAGGTTGGAAACGATCCGTGAAACACGAAAGCTCTGGTCGATCAGCTTTTCAACTACGCTCGCACGGGGATCTTCGTCGGAAGTCATCTTGCCGAGCATTTGGGCGAACGATGATATGCCGGTCAACGGTGTGTTGATCTCGTGCGCGAGTCCCGAGGCGAGACGTCCGAGGCCGGCGAGGCGCTCCTGCTCCCGCATGCGATCCTGCAGCTCGCGAAGCTCCGTGACGTCCTGCAACACCACCACTCGCCCGTTGAAGGATCCGCTGTCAAGCTCGAGCACCGACACGGCAAGCACGACGTGACGCGGCGGGTCCGAAAATGTGCGAGCCTCTGTGTTGACCGCGTGGACCGGAAGCTCACCTCCCCATTCCTCGGGGAGATCGACCAGCGTGCCAAGGCCGAGTCCGACCAGGGCCTCCGCTTCGCGTTCGAAGATGCCTGCAGCTTGCCGATTGGCGGAGAGGATGTGGGCTGCGGCATCGCACACCAGAATGGCCGCCGCCGAGGACTCGATAATCCGTTGCGTGTTCGTGTGGAGCATGCGGAACTCTTCAGCCTGGCGTCTCAGGTCGTCGAGATAACGCGCGCTCTCCAAGGCCAGCGCGGCCTGTGCGGCGAAGGTCGCCACAACCTCCTCTCCCTCGGTGCCCAAGGGGAACACTCCCCGGCGCAGGCCAACGTAGAGCAGGCCATGCACCGTACCGACTCTCTCCAAAGGCACTCGCACCGCGTAACCGAGAAGTGCCAGCGAATCCTCGTGTGTTCCTGGAAACTCCGAATCGACCACCTTGGCGGGCAAGAATGCGGGAAGGAGCTCCGCTTCTCCCGTGATGCGCTCGAAATTTTCCCCGGCGCTCCGCAGGTAGGTGGCGACAAGGTCGAACTCCAGTCCCTCGGTCAGTGTCTCGGACAGTCTCACCAGTACCTCACGCGGATCAGTGACGCGCGCCAGATCGCGGCTCGCCCCGGTGAGCAGAGATCGCGGTGCCGGCCTGCCCTGGTGCAGCCACTGGTCGAGGAACTTCTCCACCCGAAGCCGAACCGGCTGCAACAACACAACCAACAGTACGCCGGTCGCAAACGCGAACAGGTTGCGCAGCGAGCCACCGCCACCGGCATAGTTCAAAAGAAGGTGATTGGTGACGGCAAAGATCAATCCGCCCGTGACCACAATGAGTGTTGCCGACAGGGAGTCTCGGCTGATGGGCTCAAGATCCCACAATCGATAACCGGTGAGCGCCGCAAGGAGCGTCAACGGTATCGCGCTGACGGGAAAGACGGTGAGCCACGTGTATGGTTGGAACGGAAAGCCGAGCCAATTCGGAATCATGACCAGCACGACAAACGGAGTCAGACCGACAAAGAGGCCAAGCGCAGCCCATTCGATCTGACGCCGCACCCGGATCTCACGCGATGCTGACCGCCAACGCCAGATCTGAATCGAAATGCCAAAGATGATCGAGGCCACGAAAAGGGCGCGAAACAGCGAGGCGAGAGCAGGCCACCATCCCTCGATATCGGGGAAAAATGCGGTCGAGCCGGCCGCCAAACCCGCGATGATGGTCACGGTGTCCCACAGTCGCATCGAACGGTCGCGTTCCGGGAAGATGGTGAAGAACCGAACGATCAGGAACGGCAGCATCGCGCCAGCACCGCGACGAATCACTTGAAGTGCCAGCTCGGCGGCGGCTATCCGATTTGGAACTGCGCCGAGAATCAACGCAGCCATCGCCAGCATCAGGAAGGTCGCGGCCTCTCGTCTCCGGGTACCCCAGACCGCATACAGCGCACACCCAAGCCCGAGGAAACCGACTGCCGTCCGGGCAAGATAGACCGCGTTGATGACCGGCGGCGGCGAGGTGAATGGCACCTCAGATACTGAACTGTCCGCGTGACGAACGCCCAGAAGATGGGTTTCTCCTCCGGCAAGCATGAATGCCGGCTCATCGAGGCGGTAGATTGGCACACCGTCGACTTCCACGACCATATCGCCGCTCAACAGGCCAGCGTCCTCGGCGCTCGACCCGGACGGCACTTCTTGCACGACCAGGCCTTCCTCGACCCACGACACCGGAAAATCAAGGCGATAAAAGGTGCGCACCGTACGGATAAGCGAGGTGCCCGAAACCACCACAACCAACGTCGCGAGCACAGTCAGCAGAAACCGTTTCGTACGCATCACACAAGTATAGGCATATCAGTCAGAACGGCTGAACAACGGGGCCTTAGATCGGTGCCTCTGAAAAGAGTCGAAAACGGTTGTCAAGACTCCGACTCAGCGCCATCGTTCTCCGCGACGTGCGGCCGACCAACCGAGATGACACCGGCTACCAGCATATCGCGCGCGGCCAAGCCGACCTGGCCCCGACTGTACGGCAACAATTCTGCCAACAGACCCCACCCACAGGGCTGGGCAGAGAGCTGGTGCCAGATCTGCTCGACCAGATCGATGTTGGACTGGCTGGGCCATGCCAGTCGGCCGGCTGTAGGGTGGAGAAAAGCATCGTCCGGCACCGTGCTCGCGAAGTGCTCGATTTCATCCTGGATTCGGGCCGCCTCGATCAGCAACGGCTGAACCGGGAGATATTGATCCGTATCGGGGGGAGAATTCAAGCCCGAGAAGCTGAAGGTTCCGACTGCCGGAGGAGAGGTCAAAATCTCCAGAAAGGCCTCCGAGCCCACCAGGTGCTTACACTGGATCCGGCCTATCATCTTGTCCATCGTATGAATTGCACCAAACGGATTCCCTTCGTCGTCACTTATCTCGAGGACGCCAGTGACTCCCGATTCGATGACCGTCTGGAGGATTGCCGGCAGGTCGAAATGCTCCAACCTGCCCCTGAGGTTGCTTCCGCTGTGCGCGCCGAGGTTCGCGACCGTCCCCTCGAGACGCCGAGCCAGATTCTGCAGATAGTGGAGAGCGAAATCGCGTGACGAGTACAAATGGCGGAGAAGGACCGGGCGCGGCCATTGAAGCGTCGTACCACCTTCGGGGAAATGCGCTTTGGCGGTGAGAGTGGAACCGGTGAGCACCCGGGCCTCCGCAAGGGTCGAACCGGCACCGAGATAGGCTACCGGCCGCAGACCGATCTCCTCGCTTTCGATGCGGCAGATTTCGACGACTCCGTCGATCACGAGATAAAGAGCTGCAGGCACGTCGCCGGGCTGGAAGAGTACGCCGCCTTCCGGCTGTACATCCAAGATACCGAGCTTCGCCAGCGTCATTTGTTCGTCGGGAGGCATTCCATGGAAGAAAGGGCTGTCTCTGACGGCCTTCAGAAGGTCTTCATAGAGCATGAAGCACTTGTATCACAGATCGAAACAGTTGCTCTCGAAGTGTCGATGCGATCGATGCCGTCCACGATTCTCAGTTCTCGCACCGTCCCGCGGAGAACTCGCGGATACAATGGAAGGATGGCGCGGGATGAGAAAACAATGGATGCGTTCCGGCATGTGTTGCAGGAAGAAATCCGCAACCCACACTACCTGACGCATGCCGAGGTGGAAGGGGATTGGTCAAACCTGTTCCCAGTACTAGCGGCTTCGCTGCCGGCACCGTTCCCAATTTTCAACCGTGACGAAGAGCGAGTCCTGACCTGGGGTTACCCTCTGCTCCTTTCGGACGGTGTGCTCAAGTTACGACGAGATCTCGACGCTCTTGTCGAAGCCGAGGCCGAGTATCGGCGGCGCTCACGTGCCGGCGATAGCAACGACAAACAGCGGATGATCAGCTACCGCGACCGCTATCATCGATCGATCTCTGCGACGATGGAAAACGTCGTGATGAACGACTACCACCGAGGTCTGGTAGATCTTTTTCTGCTCTTCCATTCCGGAGAGGTCAACCGGGCGCTGGCGAAGGTGGCAAAAAAGTTCTCCGACCCGCGAATCGGCCCTGCGAATGTTTTTGACGATGACCTCCGTCTGGCCATCGGGACTTTGATTGCCGATCTCCTGCGACGCGCGGCGCTGACCGCGGTCGATCACCTCAAGCAACTCGCGAAGGTCCAAGTCACTCCGGCACTCACCCCACTGCTCGGTACTATCTGTCAGGACCAGCTTCTCCTCGTAGAATCCCGCCCACCACAGGATCTGAAACAGCTCAGCTCGTACCTCCAGGCTCGTTTTCGACAGAAATCCGACGCCGTCATTGCGGCGAACAACAACGTGCTCGCGAGACTCAGAGACCTGGTGTCGCGCCGACCTGAGGTCGGGAATCTCCTGCGCACGGCCGTCGGTTCGGGCCTCAAGTTCGACCGGCCTGAGGCGCTCCTCGAACCCAGACTGCTCGACGCGATCCAAAATGCCGGTCTTTCCGACACCGTTCACCTCTCCGTCATGCAGATGGATCTTCTTCGCGACCTTGGCCTTCGTCTCAAGACCTTCGAGCTTCTCGCCGCACTCAGGCGACGTCTCCTGCCAATGCAGCGGCAAGGGGCAACTCTGGTTTTGAGAGGCCGGTCCTCGAGCACGCCAATCGCCAAGACCACACGGCCCTACGATTTCACCGCGCCCGGCGTCGTCGACTCCTCTGTCCGCCGTTTTGGCCTGATTTATGACCTTTCGAATTTCACCACCGTTCTGGAGGAGGTGCGCAAGGCCGGCCGGATGGCGGAAGAGAGGGCTTTGCAGTTCATGTACGTGTTCCAGAACCGGCTCGAGGCGATTCGCCTGCGTCGGCGCCTGACCTTCGAGAAGTTCCTTGGAGACGGGGCCTTCTACACCTCGCGCCGGGCGCTGCGGGTGATTGCCGCCGGGTGCGAGATTCAGCACACATATGAGCAGCTCCGGAACATCGGATTTCCATTCAACCACGGAATTCGCATCGCCCTGAACTACGGTGTTTATCGCTTGCTGCCGATGCTCCATCCGGGGCCGGAGGCAAAACGCTTCGAGTTCTTCGGTCATGGAATCGTCGAGCTCGCACGTCTCACCACCGGAAAGAGCACCAGGGAGGTCTCCGATATCGCGGAGTTTCTCGTCCACTCGGGCTATGACCCGGGGGAGGTCGATCTTTTCCTCTCACCGCTGGCGTCAGTCCGGAGTGGCCAGGAGCAGATCTCGACCCGTGTCTACGCCGCTACACTCGACGAACACGGCGAGCTTGTTAACGAAGGCATCGTCGTCGCACTTCCGTTCATCGAGGAGCTGGAACTCGAACTCGGGATCAGCAAAATGTCGGTGGTCGAGCTCGACAGACTTCGCTGGCTTGTTTTTCCAATCGATCCCGGCATGCCTGACACTCTCTATGTCGGGTTGCGTTACCTCGGTGTCGCGCGACTCAAGGGCCTTCCTCCACAAGAGCTTGCAGAGGCGGTCGTGTTGTCCGAACTCCCCACCGAACGAAAAGAGATTCCTTTCGAAAGACCGCTCGTCGCCCAACTCCGCCATCTTGCACAGGCGATCCACCAGGAGTCTGAATCGGGCAGCGAGGAAGGCGATAACATCGAGGCCAATCTGCTGGTGATCACCTACCTCCTCGAAGACGAGACCCGAAAGTGGATCTTCGGTGAGTATCGCGATCTCGACGATGTCCTGCTGCACTCCCTCCAGGTGCCGATCCAGACTCCGGAACTCAAGGCCGGAGAGCCGACCGAGATGTGGCTTTTCCGCAACCGCCTGGAACTCGCGAGGATTTACGAAAGCCTGAGACGCGAATCGGCGGGCGTCGCCACGCCGCTGGCCACTCTCCGGGGACGTCCCGGCTACCTCGCCTGTTTCCTTGCTGCTCCACATCGACCGGTGGGATAGATCCCCCGCCTTGGTCCCCGATCAAATGACACCCTGTTTTCGGCTCACGTCTCCAGACGGGATGAGAAGACCGGGTCAGGCTTCTTCGAGGATTCTCCTGTAGCTCTTGAAACGATGCTCGGCAATATCGCCCGCTTCGACCGCCGCCCGAATCGCGCAGTCGGGCTCCTGCTCGTGTCTGCAATCCGGAAACCGGCACTCGCCGCTCCGATCCGCGATTTCCGGAAATGCTCCATCGAGCTCCTCGCGAGTGATCTCCCACACGCCGAACTCTTTCAGGCCGGGCGTGTCGACGACAAATCCCCCATAGGGCAACGGCATGAGTTCGGCCGCGGATGTTGTATGCCGTCCCTTACCGGTGCTTTCCGAAAGCTCGCCGGTCTTGAGCCGGAACCCCGGGTACACCGCGTTGAGCAGCGATGATTTTCCGGCGCCGGACGGTCCGCAAAACAGGGTGGTTCGATCAACCAGCATGCGTCTCACGGCACCCAGCCCCCATCCGGTTCGCGCCGACACGATCAGTGTTCTGCAGCCGATGTCCGAGTAGGCCGGCAGCCATCCTTCGACCTCCTCGAGACCTTGATCGACCTTGTTGACGGTAATCACTGCCTCGATCCCCGCCAAGTGGCAGGCAACGAGAAAACGGTCGAGGAGGCCCGGTTTCGGCGCCGGCTCACGGGCCGCAAACACGAGCAATGCCTGATCAACGTTGGCGGCGAGAATCTGAGCTCGATTTTTGGACGGAGCCTTGCGGAGGAGGGCATTTCGACGCGCGTGAACCGCAACGATCACGCCTTCCTCCCCTTGCATCTCGACCGTCACGGAATCCCCGACAACGAGACGCGCTGCGGGTGGTGTGCCTCCCTCCCAGTTGAGGCGACGTCTGGACGACACCACACGTGTTTCATCCCCCACCTGCACCCGTACCAGCGGGCCGTGCATTGCGATCACAGTGCCATCAACCATTTCCATCGCGGCGCCGAGTATACCGAGGAGCTGACCGCTACGTCTCAGAATTCGGCCGAGAACTCATCAATCGCTCATCAGTGCCAGTCAACTCTTCCCTGTTGGTCAGCGGGTGGATGGGCGGGGTTCCATACGGGGGGGTCGAGTGGTCAACTCGTCCACGGCCTGACAGAATCTCGCAAAATCTCGATAAGAATCCGGCGGGATTGTCTGTTTTGGCAACACGAGGTGCAGAACTGAAAGCTGGGAACCGTCGCGATCTTCCAGTGACTCGCCGACCGAACCCCACTCGGCATCCAACCTCCGCGGGGGACGTGGTACGACCCTCCAATCGGACGGCGGCACCAGATCGAGCGTCAGCCGCCGTTCGATCGGCATCCGGAGCACCAGCGGATAGGTGCGATCCGGCAGCCGTGCCAGGGACGGGACCAGCGGGTTTCCAAGCACCAAACTCCGGCAGACCATAAACCCGTCTTCTATTGCGCATGCACCGGGGATAGTGATGTCGAGCCGAAGGAGGTCGTCCGGTTCGCCCTCGTCGATATACCCGGCAACCTCGTCAGCCCCCGGGAAAAGCGACAACGCGATCTGGCGAAATAGCATCTCGACCTGGTTCTGCGGAATGCTTTCCATCCTCTCGAGTAGACGTGTGCCCTGTCCACCGCGGAGCGGCATCGCCACATCCACATGGGCCAGGCCCTCCGTATTGACAACTGCCCGCACCCTCATCTCTTCGACCAGGTCTGGGTTGGAAAACGATGGGATTTCGTCGATCCATGTTACCGGCTCGCGTGGCTCCGTCAATGGCAGGACCAGGCCATCGCTCCCCTGAAACAGTGGATGAACGTGGTTGACCCCCCGTCTCTCCTCGCGGCTATCGAACCAGACGGTTTCGCCTGCCCATGTCGCACGGAGCAGGGCCGCCGGAAACGCGTCCAAAGTCGGCATGTCCAGGCGCTGCCCGCGGTCCGTCCACGGCCTGGTCATTACGAAATTGACATCCCATCCCGCCTCTGCGAGAACCGTGGCGACGATCCCGAGGCGATTGCCCCGACGGCGGTTGAAGCTCTCTGCAGCGGTTTCTCCGACAATGACATCGCTGTCGCCACTTTCGACGGTCTCGACCAACGCACCAACCAATGACTCGACCTGATCGTGCGCAGTCTCTCCGACCAGGAACGTCCGGCTCCACTCGCGCAGCTGAGGGGAGGAGAGCATGACTTCCAGCAGGCGATCGCGGACCGCATCGCCAACATCCTGCCAGGTCACGCCGAATCCGTAGTTGAGCCACGGCATCAGATCCTGTGCCGGAGGTGCAAAGGGTTCGATCGGCATCGGTGGTACGTTCTCCGCTCGCCAGCGGAGCATTCTGAGACCCCGCCACTCGCGCTCGCTTTGCTCCAATCCCTCGAAATTTCCGTCTACCTGAAGATCAACTGTGGGGGGCACGAGGAGGATGTACTCGGACAGGCCAAAGGCGCGATCCGGATCGGCGAAGCGATAGATATAGGGGGGGAGATGACCGTCACGCGTCGCGCCCGTCGGCCCGACCCAAGCGACATACTCTTCCTCGACGACGTCACCGGGCTCCACGTCCGAGAGAACGACGCCGGTCTGACCGGGCTGGATCTCGCTCGGTATCACCTCTCCTCCATCCGGTTTGAGTACCCTGACTGTGAGCAGATAGGCATCCGGAAGAGGTTGCAGCGTTGACGCGCGGCGTGCGCCAACCGGCGTGTTGGCGCGAGTGACGCCGTGGTAGTAGTACAGGCTCGAACCGTCGGCGAAGATCTTTTCCACCGCCTGGTCGAGCAACAGCACGGCATCGACTTCCTCGCCCAGGTCCCGGTATTTGGCGACATAATCTCGTGCGTCCACTGCGAACGGAGCGAAGAATGGCTCCTGACCACCACGCCAGGACAGAGTCAGGAATTGGAGATTCGACGGATCGCGCTCGAGAGCGGCGGTGAGGACCGTCTCCACCTCGTTCTCGTTGTCCGCCGCCAGCAACAATGCGAGCTCATCAAACACTCGCAAGTCTCCCCAGCGCTCACGTGCCGCGGTCAGTTTCTCCCGCGCTTTGTCGTAATCGCCAGCCTCCAAGAGGAGCTGAACCAACTGCACGTCGAAATCCGGATCCTCGATCTTTGACGACAGGTTCACGGTGGCAGCCACCGCATCCGAAAGGAGACAGCCTGATGCCATGTCACTGATCCATCTCGGTTCAACCGGAGTCGCGACCGCGAGGGCACCCAGCAACATCTGCCGTTCCTGCCACCGCTCGAGCGATGCCAGGACTTCGAGGCGCAAATCGGTGACCGCCAAAGAACCGGGTAGCTCGGCTTCGAGCCGAGAGAGACCCTCTTCCGCTTCCCGGACCCACCCGCGGCGCACCGACTCACGGATCCACAACCTGAGAACGCGCGAATCTTCAGGATAGTCGGTAATGAGTTCATCCAGGATTCGCTCGGCATCTTCATTGCGGCCGTGCCGAATTGCCACCGCCCGCGCGAAGAGTTGTGTTCCAGGGATGGCGTTTGCCTCTCTCAGAAGTCCGGTCAGGGTCTTCGTGCGTTCTGAGCCGGACCGCCCGACATCGGCCCTCAGGTAATACCGAGCCAAAGCGAGAGCCACCCATGGGTCCTCAGTATCGACGGCGCGTGCTCGTTCAATCCAGCGGTACTCGTCCTCGGGATCGCCACGACCGCGAGCGAGCTGTGAAGCCAGCAGAAGATCGGCAACCGCAGCATTGTCGGCTTGGAGACGCTGGTGCAACGCCCGAGAAGCTGGAGGAAGCATCGGAATCACTTCGGAATTCGTCAGTGTCCCTACTGCTTCATCAACCCGTTGCACATCCCTCAACCGCGCTCCCTGATCGTCAAGCAAGCTCAATCGAACCTGCGGTCTGTCGGGGGATGCCACCTCGATCCTGATTCGATGAGATCCCCGGCCAATGGCGATGCGGTACCACGAGGTTCCGGGATCTACCAACCCACAATCTCTCCGGCGATCGATCCGCCGACCGTCGACCTCGAGGTTGAACCCGCCCTGGGCCTCGATCACCATCCATCCGGTTGCATCTTCCGCGACTTCCAGGGTCCACGACACGAGGAACACACCGTCGGCGATCATCGATCGAGGGGGGCCATGCAATCCGTCAACCGTCCGCATCAACAGCCGAAATGGTTCGGCCGGATCGAACCATCGCGTCCCGAGAGGGGGCAATTCTGAATCTTGAGGCGCCACGTCACGTTCGAGATCGAGAGTGCTGAAAACGCCAAAAGCGCCCGCCAACTCTGCATCCGTGAGAGCGCCAGCTGGAGGACGAGCTCCCAACACGCTGGCCACCCGTTCGAGCATGAAACCGAGTTCGGGGTCGCGGTCGTCACCGGTCACCGCCAGAATCTCTTCCGGCTCCTGGATATCCTCGATATTCGCCAGCCACCAGGAGGCGGCAGCGACGGCGTCAGCGCTGTTCGGGTCCTCGGCGATGGTCTCCAAGGCCTGCGAGCGAGCTCGTTCGAGGTCGAACTCCATGCCTGCTTGCCATACGTCCCACCACCCGGCGTGGGCCAGTCGGGAGAGGAGGAGCACGGTGACGAGCGGAATGGCACTGCGCCCGAAGTTCATCATGGAGCCTCCATCGGACGTCGAAGGTGGCGCTCCACTTCGACCAGAAACTCCCGCAGCTCATCCGCATCATCCGCCTCGACCAGTCCTGACACGAATGCCAGCTCGCCTTCCACCAGGTATCCGCTACTGGACTCCCTGTTCGTAATGCCGAGCGAACCGAATTCGGTCTCGAGCTTCACGTCCGGAGGAAGGGGCCTGGGCGGCCGCCCAAGATCGACTTCGAGCTTCCATTCGAGCCCGGAACGCTCGTTGACCATGATCGGTCCGTGGCGGTCACCTCCAGGGATCATCCTCGCCGCCCATTCGAGTGTGCCGGGATAGGCCGGGATCCCTCCCCCACTCGCCAGAGCACTCCTTGTGATCGTCCCCTCGACCTCGACAATCGTCGGATCGCGTCCCGGCACGACTTGAAGTCGGGGTTCGCCGGTCAGCTGTGCGCCCGGAAACTGCTCTTGGAGCCAGCGAGCGAATCGCTGCGGATCGCGGCTACCGGCAAACCTCGCCCTCCTGATATCCGCCGCTTCACCGGTATCACGGCTCTCGATGGCAACTCTCACGTTGCCGTCACCCTCTGGTTCGACAACGAAGTGCACACGAGAACGCCCAGCACCGACAGTCGGAGAAAATCGCGGTGCGCTGTTCGGCCCGTCGATCACCAGGACCCATGCTCCCTGGTCCATCGGCGGAGGTGGATTCATCGCGTGACCGGTGGCCGTGCCATCGAGCCACAAATCGTCTTCCGGAAGATAGACGATGGCGTGGTTGAAGATCTCAAGGACCGCGAGATCGGTGCTCACCGGACCGATATCGGCGGTCCGCGTCATCACCATCCGCGCAGGAATCTCGATCGCACCGAGCAGCGCCACCAGGAGGGCTGCCTTGTCCTTGCAGTCGCCTATCTTGTGGTGGAGCACCCAATCGGCGGAGAAGGGTCGGAAGCGGTGTTCACCGAACTCGAGGCCGACATAGCGGATTTCGTTGGTAACGAACCGGTAAAGCCGGGAGATTCTCTCACGCCGGCCATCCACGCCATCGACCAGGCGAAATGCTGTCTCCTCGACCTGCTCCGACGTCCGGATTCTCGGCGCCACGTGACGCGCGAACCAGTCCGCCAGCCCTCCCCATTCAGGATGGTTCGAGTACACCAGGTGTGGCGTGATCAAAAGCCGCGGCGCAGGCGGCACATCGGTCGGGACCGCCGGCAGATCACGCCATACCCATCGCAAGCGCACCAACCCATCGGGATCCTCGGTTCGCTCGGGTTCACCCTCGAGTAAAGCTAGCTGCCAATCCGGCAACAGGTCTCCCAAACCGACGAACTCGACTTCCATCTGCGCCACCGGGACTCCTCGGCCGAGGTACATCAACCCTCCGTTGTAAGGGCCGGTCTCGTTGGCTTCGTCGGTTTCCGCTAGGACCCAGGCGATCTCGACCAGATCTCCGTTTTCGAATTCGTCAAATTGCACGACGCGCAATCGGGTGTCGTAATAAAGGTTGAACTCGGGTTCCGATAGCCGGGGAGAGTTGCCCTGACGAGCGCCCACCTCGGTTCCATCACGGCGCAAAATACGGGCGCGCAGCACACGCAACCGCTCGTTTTCGGCCACAAACGGGATGTGTTGAACCCGTAACTCGTCTGCGCGCGATGCATCAGTGATCATGAAGACCTGTTGGACCCTCTCCTCTGTCAGACGGGAAGCAAAGAACCGGACCTGTCGATGATCGAGTATGACGACGGCAGGGGATCCTGGAGGCGCCGCCTCCGCCATGTTCCACAACTCGACGGGTTTGCGCATCCAGTCAATCTCGTCGCTCCTCTGGCCCAGCAGCTCGAGCATCCGCTCGGCCCTCCGGTTTTGGGGACGAATCTCTAGTACGTTCCTGGCGAGCTCGGCTGCTCGTTCTTCCTCGCCAGCCGAGTGTTCTACGCTGGCGAGCTCCGTCATCAGGTTGACGTCGGTTGGCGATCGTTCGAGGCCCTCCGTGAGAACGGCCCGTGCCGAGGTGAGATCTTCCTCGGCCATCAGCAATCGAGAGAGCCGAATCCTGGTCGCCGGTGAATTTGGATCGCGTTGCAGATCGTCCGAGAGGAGCCTCACCAGCTTCTCTCCATCTCCGCAGCTCTCGGCCAACCGTTGATTGAGCTCGATGACCTTCGGCTCACCGGGCGCCACCTCTACAAGCCTGGACAGGGCATCCGCAGCCAGATCCCAGCGTCGGGCTTCAATCGCGCCTTCAGTGAGATTCACATTGACACGGACACACCTCGGATTCGCGCTGCCGAGCGCAGCCATCCTCGGGATCACCATTGGACCCCACAGCGCTTCGTCGAGGCCAAGCATCGCGCCGCGCACCATCGGATCCGCGGTGTCAGCGGCGGCCAGGAGATTGTGGGCCTGCTCGTACAATGTGCGTTCTCCGTACCAGTCGGCCAGCTCGAGGCGCGCCCACAAGAGATCCGGATCTTCAGCCAGCGCCTCCGCCAAAAGGTCCCTCGCCAACCCCGGCTCCGAGGTCGCCAGCCACTCCAAAAGCCTTGCTTCGCCCGCAGCCTCGGAACGCGCCGCACGGCACGCCGCACGGACGCTGCCACCACCTAACGGCTCAGGCTTATGCACAACGAGAAATGCTGCGAGTGCGGTCGCGCCACCGGGTGTTCCGGCGTCGCGCGCCTTACGAATCTCCTCTCCCAGTCCGCGGACGGCCGGCGGGTCTTTTTCCACCGGTGAATGCGACGGCGGCGGCTCTTCGCTCTCCCTGACACCGACCAGGGCCGCACCGCTCGGTTGAGTCAGTCGAGCTCGCAGCCACCAATTCTCACCTTCCGATGCCACCGCGATGACGAGAGTATTCGCGCCCTGCCGGACCCACCCTCCTCCGACCATCTGATCCCGTGCCTTTTCAAGGGGCTGAGGGGTTGTCAACACCTCAACGCCGTTGAGCCACACACGAGCCACCTGAGCGACTCCAACCCGCACCGCTACTGGTTGCTCGGTTTCACTGACAATCGTCGTCGCCAGGTAAGCCATCTGGCGCTGTGATGGCCAGGCCAGCCCGGTCAAGCGAACCCAGCCAAGCGGATCCGTACCGGGTGTCGCCCGCCACACGAAGTCTTCCGTCGGTGATGTCGCCATGCGGTCGAAATCGGCCAGCTCTTCGAGTGGTATCGGGTCGCGAAACCACCAAGCGGTGAGGCCCCCCGCGGTGCGAAAGAGCTCGTACGCCGCGGCGTCTCGGCCGCTGTCGACTTCGAATCGCGCTCGTATGGCGCGGACCTCGTCGACCATGAGAGGATCGGCACCCTGAACCCCTGCAAGGCGATCAAGTCCCTTGCGTGCGATAGTCCAGTCTTCGAAGGTTTCGGGCCAGCTGAAGGCGAAGACGAGGTGATGGTAATCGGCCGGAAGCAGGCCCCCCTCGATCGCTTGCGCGACGTGTCTGTGCACGCGGTCCTCGATCGCACCCGCGAGCACCGGCTGGGCCAGTGTCATCGCGGCCAGAGTCAGAATAATTTGCACACACACGCGTCCCACAGCATGCGTTTTTCCGCTCCTCGCATGGACGTATCGCCTGAAATGCATCACCGATCGAGTATGGCAGATCCCTGCGGGCAGAGGAGAAGAGGGGCTTGAGGGAGCAGGGCGGCAGGTTCGGCGACGATTGAGGGCGGGCTCGAAGCTCAGGGCACCAGATCGAGGATCTGGTCCAGACTCGAAATCCGTTGATAAGACTCTCCCCTGAAAAGGTTGTGCCGATCAACCAGGGCCGCAGCAAGCCCTGCCCTTTCGGCGCCGCTGTAGTCCTCGAGAGGAGAGTCGCCAACGTGGATCGCCTCTTCCGCCGAGAGTTCCATCCGATCCATCGTTCGCTGGAATATTTCGGGTGACGGCTTCTCGACGCCTTCTAGCGACGAGACCGTGACCGTGTCGAACATATCAGTCAGATCCAGGTTGCGGAGGATCTCGGGAAGCCGCCTGTCCCAGTTAGAGATCACAGCCAACCGGATTCCACGAGCGCCAAGCTCCTCCAAGGTGCTCGTGGTCTCGGGAAACACCTTCCACACGTTGGCCTCACTGAACGCCGAGTACAGATCTTCCAGCAAAGGCTCCCAGGGGGCGTCGTGGTCAAGGCGTTGAAGAACCTCGCGCACGAACTCTCCCCACCAGACAAGCTCACCTCCTGGAATCGAGCTGTAACGATCGTGACCGGGGACCGTTCGGCGTTGTAGCTCGGCCCACGCCTGGCGAAATACCGGTGCGACCTCCTCGGCTCTGACCGGGCGTCCGAGGCGGCTCAGGTGATGGGCATAGATCTCCCCCGGGCTCGGATCGCAGTAAATCATGGTTCCGCCAACATCGAAGGTGACTGCTTTGAAACCGTTCTCTCTCATGAGCAGAGAATACCGGAACGTGTTAACCCGCACTCGGCTTCCTCTCTCCACCGCTGCCCTCCTCCTCCGCCGGACCGGCTAAGATAAGACATGCTTCACGCGGTCATCATGGCTGGTGGATCCGGGACCAGGTTCTGGCCGGCTTCGCGATGTAATCGCCCGAAGCAGTTCTTGACTCTCGCCGGTGACACGCCGCTGCTACGGGTGACATACGAACGGCTCGAGGGCCTGGTCCCACCGGAGAGAGTGTGGGTCGTGACGACCGTTGCAACCGCCCAGGCGACCCGCTCGATGCTTCCCGAGCTGCCACCAACCAACATTCTCGCCGAACCGGTTGGCCGCAATACGGCAGCCTGTGCGGGTCTCGCAGCCCATGCGACGCTGGTCAACGATCCCGACGCAGTTTGCATTATCCTCCCCGCCGACCATGTCATCGGCCAGGAGGATCGCTTCCGCTCAGCAATGGACGCGGGAGCGAAATTGGTGGCCCGGGAGGGTGGCCTCCTGACTTTCGGTATTCAGCCGAATTACCCGGAGACCGGATACGGCTATCTCGAGCTCGGCGAGGAACACTCACGCGAGAGCGAATGGGTCATCCACCGCTTGCAACGCTTTGTCGAGAAACCCGACGTCGAGAGCGCACAGCGCTACGTGGACTCGAAACGATTCCTATGGAACGCTGGCATCTTCGCCTGGCGCGCAGCTGATTTGCTCGATGAGATTCGACGGCAGCTGCCCGAGCTTGCCGACGGCCTCGATCGCATCGCCTCATCCGTCGGGACATCTGCTTTCGACTCGGTGCTCGCCGAAGCCTACCCGCACCTTCCAGCGACGTCGGTCGATTTCGGCGTCATGGAAAACGCCGAGCAGTGTTGGACGGTCCCGGTCGATTTCCCCTGGTCTGATGTCGGATCGTGGCCGGCCCTCGAGGGCGTACTCGCCGCCGACGATGCCGGCAACCGGGGGCGCGGTCGTGTTCACGTCGAAAACGCCGGCGACAATGTGCTCGTCAGCACCGGCCCGGTCCTGTCAGTCGTCGGCGTCAAAGATCTGGTGGTAGTCGCCACACCCGATGCGGTGCTGGTGGTACCGAAGGACGAGGCACAGCGGGTCAAGAACGTGGTCGAGGCGCTGAAGGCAAAGGGCTGGGACGACGTCCTCTAATCGAGTTCTGAGTTCTCAGTTTTGAGTTTTGAGTTCCACCCACCTCCCCATTTCTGAATCGGGCGGATAAGGGAATACTCAAAACTCATAACTCAACACTCAAAACTATTTCTTCTCCCTCAGCCCATACTGGTCGAGCTTGCGATAAAGGGTGGATCTTCCGATGCCGAGCTGGCGTGCAACGTCGGAGAGGTTGCCCTTGTTGTTCTCCATTGCGCGGATAATAGCCTCACGCTCGAGCTCCTCGAGGTTGAGAGTGCCGGTACCGACCGGGGCGGGGGCCTCCACCGCTGGTATCGTCTTGCCAGACGCGACCGCCGATTCTCCGCCGATTCCCGACGGCAGATCGTCGAAGGTGAGCTCGAGGCCGGAGGATACGAGGAGTGTCCGATGGATGACATTTTCCAGCTCACGTACATTGCCCGGCCAGCCATGGCTCGACATCGCTTCCATCGCTCGAGCCTCGACCCTGGTGACTCTCTTGCCGGCGTCCCTGGCGTATTTCTCGAGGAAGTGTTCGACCAACAGCGGGATGTCCTCGCGTCGGTCACGCAACGGCGGCAGTGTGATCGGGAAGACGACCAGCCGGTAGTAAAGGTCCTGGCGGAAGGATCCTTCCTCGACCATTTTCGCGAGATCGCGGTTTGAGGCCGAAATGACCCGCACGTCGAGCTCGATCGTCTCGGTGCCGCCGACCCGTTGCAGAACGCGCTCCTGCAGCACCCTCAGCAATCTGGCCTGGGCCGAGGGAGACATTTCGCCGACCTCGTCGAGAAATATCGTGCCACCGGAAGCCTGTTCAAACTTGCCCGGATGGGTGGCGACGGCGCCGGTAAAGGCGCCCTTCTCGTGACCGAAAAGTTCGCTCTCCTGCAACCCTTCCGGGATGGCTGCGCAATTGACATCGACAAATGGCCCATCCGAGCGTAGCGAGGCGTAGTGGATGGCCTTTGCCACCAGCTCCTTGCCCGTGCCGCTCTCGCCAGCAATGAAGACGGTGATCTCGGATTCGAGGACTTTCTCGATCTGGTCGTAGACCTTTCGCATTGCAGCCGAGGAGCCAACAATGTTCCGTAGGTGGTAGCGGTCGGAGAGCTCCTCCTTGAGACGCGCCACCTCCTTCTCGAGGCTGCGGTGGGAAACGGCGTTACCCAGAGTCGTCAACAAACGTTCCTGGTCGATTGGTTTGGTCAGATAGTCGTAGGCGCCGAGCTTGGTGACCTCGACGGCTCGTTGAACGTCATCATCTGCAGTCACCATGATGACCGGAATCGTCGGATGGCGCCGGCTGATCTCCTTGAGCACCTCGACGCCGTCGACCTCGGGCATCATCAGGTCGAGGAGAATCGCGTCCGGCACGCTACCGGAGCTCGCGAGGACCTCCGCTCCGGATGCGAACGTATCCACCCCGTGCCCGGCTTCGGTGATGATGAAGCTGAGCAGCTCCCTGACCGCCGGATCGTCGTCTACCACCCAGATCATTTTGCTTTCGGTCATTTCGCCCCTCAGTTTACTCGAATACCCAGCGCTATTCGTGGTCGTCAGTCAGCCGCTCCGTGGGAACGGACGGCCAGAAGGTCAATGCAGAAACGAGGTCAGCCACACCGACAATGTTTCCCCCGGCATGTCGCCACGCAGTGCCAGCTCCACCGCTCCCGCATCAGCCAGCGCTTGGACCAGCTCATCGTCAGAGTATCGGCCCGCTCCCCTGAAAAGAGCGCCGAGAGTAAATGGAGAGGGCCCCTTCCCCGTCGCCCCCCAGAGTGGTGACGGCGCATCGGTCTTGGCAAGCTCGATGATCGTCGGGCCGAGCCCACTCTTGAACCTCCTCGGGTACCAGGTATGTTCACGCGTTCGATCGGGGGCCATTTCGTCGAGTAACCCGTTGTCCGCGGCCAGCCGCCTCAGGTAGAGGAGGTTCTGAAGCAACGCCGATATCTGGCTAAACAGAACCGCGGGCACCCCCTTTGGGGCGACCGGTTTCCCCTGTCGATCGCGAATCTGAATACCGGCTTCAGCTGCTGCCATGATGTCGAGCACCGGCGCAGATTGTCGGGCCAGAACCCCATCGCGCACGACGTCCAAAGATCGTTCCCTGGGAAAGCTCAGGGCCCGGACGAGATCTTCGTCGACCACACCGTCCACGTTGGCCGCGACCAGCTTGCGGCACTCCTGAACCAGCGCCCGAGGGGCGAATCCGAGCCGGTCGAGGAGCAATCGAAGGGCTTCAGGTGAGAAGCGGACGTCCCCTGCGTGCGCAGTCACGAGTTTGCGCAGCATGGTCTCCTGCTCGCGCGAAAGGATCGTGTCTTCCCAGGGCTTGGGAGGTTCCGGTGCCGGCCGCCACTGCACCTCACCGATTTCTCCAACCGCATCTACCAGGGCGCATTTCGGCCTGCCGTGGCACCATGCACCCATCACCAGGCCAACACCCTCGGGCAACCCATCGTTCAGAACGCGCACGACCGGCATCGGGTCGACCGTCGCTTTGACCGCCTTCCGCGCCAGGGGAGGCCGCCGTGCCGGTATGTCGAGCCATGACCGCACGTCAGGCACCACCAACACGCGCTGTTGTGCGAACAGGGATGGCGAGCAGAGCTCGACCGCGAGGTCCTCCGGTGAGATCGTTTCAGGCTGCATATCGGGATCCACACCGCCAAAGTCCGCGCACATCGACTTCAGCGTCTCGGCGAGGGACTGTTCGAGCAGGAAATCGTCCGATGAGACCACCAGCGAAACTGGAGCGCTCACCGGCCCTCCCGCGCCAGCCCAGGTGGCCGTCGAAGAAATGAAGGCTCGGGAATTTTCCGGTTCATTCTCGGATCACGAGGGCCGGTGGCGACGGGATTTCAGATCTCTCCCCTGTCCTGCAGCTCCTGGCATTTGATGCAATGACGGGCCCAGGGCACGGCGTCGAGGCGGCCCAGGTCGACCTTCTTCCCGCACTCGACACAGGTGCCATACGTGCTGGCCTCGATGCGATCGAGGGCATCATCGATGCGGCGCAAAATCTCGCGCTCACCCGCGGTCAGTTGATAGCTCAGATCACGAATCACGGTTGAAAGGGCCCGATCGCCGAGATCCGGCGCCTCCTTGCCGTCCGCTTCCGTCTCGCTGGAACGCGCCGCCTTGACCAGATGAAGAAGGGATTCCCTCTTTGCCAGCAGCTGTTTGCGGTAGCGTTCCCGCTGTCTCTTGTTCATCGATCGATCCTCCGAGCGGGTGGGGTTGACGCACCCGCGACACTGCGGCCCCAGGTCCTCCCCGGTGACCGTTCCTTATTGTACGCAAATCCTGTGATACGCACCACCGTCGAGAATGCTGGTCGCACGAAAGAGCTGTTCCCACAGCACCAGGCGAGCCACGAGGTGGGGCAAGGTCATCGGGCTGAGCGACAGCGTCTGATCGGCGCGGGCGAGAAGATCCCGATGCAGGCCGAGATCACTACCTATGGTGAAGAGCACTCCCGCGATGCCACGGTCCGCGAGATTCACCAGCCGTTTCGCAAATTCTTCGCTCGATCGTGGCGAACCATTTTCGTCAAGAGCCACCAATTGCCAGCCCGAATCGAGGTGCCGCACGAGAGCGTCGGCTTCCAGCTTGAGCACGCGCTCCGGGTCTTTGCCGCGACCCCCTCCAGATGAACGGACAGGCCGATCCTCGGCCGGCCACTTCCTCTGCACTCTCTTGCGGTAGATCTCGACCTGACGCTCATAGGGGCTCGCCGACACACGGCCAAGCCATGCGACCCGGATTCTCACTGCGATGCGCTCTCGGTGATCTTGAGGACATCGGCGTCGAGCCTGGGGGCATCACCCCACAGTCCATCGAGACCGTAGTAGGCCCGTCGTTCTTCGGTGAAGACGTGGATCACGAATTCGCCGTAATCGAGAAGCACCCAATCCGAGCGCCTCTCACCCTCGACGTGGAGCGGCAGCCGCCCAGATTCCTTGAGCTGCCGTTGCATCTCGTCTGCGATCGCCGAAACCTGACGTTCACTGGCGGCCGAGCAGATCAGGAGGCAGTCGGTGTACGACGTGAGTTCCGACACCTCGAGGCCGACGATCTGAAATGCTTTCTTGTCGGAGGCGGAGCGAGCAGCTGTTGCAAGGAGGTCCAATGTCTCGGTGTCTGCCATTACTGCTCCGATCCTTGGGTCGGCGAATAGAGGCCGTACTTTTCGATATAGGAGTGAACCTCATGAGGAACGAGCTCTCGAATCGGCAGCCCTCGACTCTGTCGGTTGCGAATCGAGGTGCCCGAGATCGGGAAAGGTTCGTGGTTCAGCAGATAGACGGTCAGCTCCGCAGGATCCGGGACCTCCTCGAACGGCTCGACCACTTGCATTCGCGGAACGAGTCGTTCGGGCACGCGATTTTCGAGTTCTTCACCCCACATATGAGCGCGGTGGAGGACCACAAGGTGGACCGAATCAACGAGCTCCTCCCATTTCTCCCACGTCTCGATCTGCGAGAAAGAGTCGGATCCGAGAATGAAGTAGAAGGTACCGTCCGGAAAGCGCTTCCTGAACCGCTGCACGGTCTCGACCGAATAGGTCGGTTGGGGAGCGAAGACCTCGTCGTCCGAGGTGAAGAAATTGTCGTAAGGGAGTGTCGCCATCGCCACCATCGCGAGGCGGTGCGTAACCGGGGTCAGCGGCGCCGAATCCTTATGGGGCGGCGATCCCGCCGGAACAAAATAGACGGCCTCGAACTGAAATGTTTCTTGCGCTCGAACCACCGGTACCAGATGGCCAAGATGAAAGGGGTCGAAGCTCCCGCCGTAGATCGCGATACGCCGTGTCATGACTCTTGAGAAACCTCCTCGACCATTTTGAAAAGCACTTCCAGAAGACCATCAACACCTTCGCCCGTGACTGCCGAAATGGCGATCCACTCCACACCATGTCCCGACGCGGCATCGGCCAACTCTCCGAGGATAGCCTCACGGTCGTTCACTGCATCGAGCTTGGTCCCCACAAGGAGCCAGGGTCGATGTTCGAGCGGTGCAGTGTGCGCCTCCAATTCACTGCGAATGGTATCAACCCTTCCGGCGAGAGGCGAGGCAGAAGACAAATCGGCCAGATGGACCAGCACCGGGCACCGTTCGACGTGCCTCAGGAACTGGATGCCCAGGCCCGCTCCCTCGTGTGCGCCCTCGATCAAGCCGGGGATGTCTGCCATCACGAGGGTACGAAGATCATCGCCCGGCGGGCTGACCACTCCGAGATGCGGCTCGACAGTGGTGAAGGGATATTCCGCAACTTTGGGCCGCGCCGCGGAAAGGCGCGACAGGAGCGTCGACTTGCCGGCGTTCGGAAGACCGACCAGACCGACATCGGCGAGCAATTTGAGCTCGAGCTCCAATTCGATCTCCTGTCCTTCGCCACCATCCTCCGCAATCCGCGGAACACGGTTGGTCGAGGTCGCGAACCTGGCGTTTCCGCGACCGCCCCGACCCCCTTTTGCGACCACCATCTCCTGTTCGTTCTCCACAAGATCGCCGAGAACTGCACCGCTCGTCACATCGCGCACGACAGTTCCCGGGGGGACCGGAAGCCGGGCATCTTCGCCGCTGGCGCCGGTCTTGTTGGAGCCGCGGCCGTGTTGGCCGCGTTCAGCCCGAACGTGGCGTCGCTGGTGGAGATGAAGGAGGGTGTTGAGCCCCTCATCAACGACCAGAATCACGTGACCTCCGCGGCCTCCATCCCCGCCGTTCGGACCCCCTCGGGGGACGAACTTCTCCCGTCGGAACGAGATACAGCCGTTGCCGCCGTCGCCCGCCTTGACAGTGATCCGTACCGAGTCGACGAGCATCGATCAGACGGAGCCCCACCGCAACGCAAACGCGCTCGTTCGGTTGCCGTGATATGTCATTTTGAAGGGTTGGGTCGCTCAGTTCGAAACGATGCTGATGAAACGGCCGAGTCGACCCCGGTTCTGGAACTTCACTTCACCGGCCGAGGTCGCGAAAAGAGTGTCATCACCACCGCGCTTGACGTTTACGCCGGGCTTGAATCGCGTCCCTCGCTGGCGGACGAGGATCGTCCCCGCGGTCACCTGCTGGCCGTCGCCGACCTTGGTTCCAAGACGCTTCGCGTTTGAATCACGGCCGTTGCGGCTCGAGCCCTGTCCCTTTTTGTGTGCCATGATGCCCCCTACGCCTCGATCGCTTCGACCCGGACCTTGTAGTAGTCCTGCCGATGACCCTGGGTCTTCTTGTAGCCTTTGCGGCGCTTTTTCTTGAAAACGATGACCTTTTCACCGCGGACCGGCGCCATCACCTGGCCGCGCACGATCGCGCCGTCGACCGTTGGCTGACCGATGCGCACATCCTTGCCCTGGCTCACCAGCATGACGCGATCGAAGAGCAGATCATCGCCCTCCTTGAGATCGGGCTGGATGCGCTCGACCAGCAGCTCGTCGCCCGGACTGACCCGGTACTGCTTGCCGCCGTGTTCGACTATTGCGTAATCACTCATTCCACACCTCTCCCCTGCAAAAAGGGGCCGTATTTGTAACAGACAGGCCGTTTTGTGTCAATAGTGACGGGAGGTTTGGAGTAGAGAGTTTTGAGTTTTGAGTTCCCGCCCACCCTCCCGCCGATCTCCGGTTGGCTAGACTCGAACTCCATGTCAATTGCCGAAGCCTAATAGACCCAGCTCGACCAGGTCGGGTCGCAATCCTCGAATCCGCTGTGAAACAGTGGGATGTCGAGGGCCCACAACTCGCTACCGTGACTCCCGTCATCAGCCGCGAAGAGGAGACGATCTCCAACCACTCGAAGGTTTCCGGGATAGGCGTTGGCGCCAAGGTTGTTGATGTCATACACCATCACGGTGCAGGCCTCGGTGCCGTCGGAGCGCCAGAGCTCCCACCCGTGGACACCGTCGTTCGCCGTGAAGTAGATCTCGTCACCGGCGACGACGATTTCGCTGTTGACGCTGCTCATCCCGTCGCCTCCATCCGGGTTGATGTCCTTGACCATCCAGGTGCCGCCCGCGGTCCCGTTGGAGCGCCACAGCTCCGATCCGTGGGTGACGTCGTCGGCGATAAAGTAGAAGAGATCTCCGTCGAAGTCCGTAATCAGATCGATGTAGCCCGGCGTCGAACCGGGCCCGATCTCCTTGACCTTGGCAGTGCCACCCGGGGTTCCGTCCGAGCACCAGAGCTCGGCCCCGGTACCACCCGTCCCAAGAGACCGGAAACAGACTCCCGTGCCTACTTTGGCGATTCCGCCCGTTCCGCCGCTGCATGTGCCGGGGCAAATGTCAATCACAGTCGGGACACCGCCGACCGTGACCCAAAGCTCTGAACCGTATGTTGTGTCTCCGTCGGTAGCCCCAAAGAACAACCGACCACCGGCCTCGGTAAGTTCCGCCGGACTCGACCACAGCAGATCCGGCGCGATGTCCTCGACCATGACGGTACCTGCACCGGTGCCATTGGAGCGCCACAACTCTTTCCCGTGGGTGCCATCGTTGGCGGTGAAATAGAGTGTGGTGCCCACCGCAACCAGCTTTTCAGGGGTCGAAGACGTTCCTCCGAGATAGATGTCCTTGACTCGCGTGGCCGTTAGAGTACCCTGGTCGATCTTCCACAGCTCCATCCCCTCGCCCCCACCGGTTTCGGCGCCACCAAAGAACAAATTGCTGCCCACCGTCACCATCAAAGAACCTTCGACATCAATATTGGCCTTGATCGATGGACCCACACCGAGGGCGAAGATACCGGGGACCGTACCGTTGGAGCCTTCGAAAAAGATGTCCCCCGCGAACGTTTCGAAGCCGGCCGGGGTCGAGGATTGAGTGCCCGACCAGAGGTCCCTCATATCCGTGCCTGCCGCCGTGCCGTCGGACCACCACGGCTCCCAGCCGTAGGTGGGGTTGTATGCGCGAAAATAGTAGTAGCCATTAGCAGCGTAAACATTTTGGATGTAACTGTGATCAGGGCCCGTGTTGACATCCATCACGAGGTACGGATCGGCACCATCAACCGGGGATGCAGAGAGCGCCAGCGCCACGATGAAATAGAGGACCACCTCGCCGCGTCGATCGACAGAACCCATGACTCAGCCTCCCCGTGTCTCTCGGCAGGTCATTCGATGCACATGTTTCAGTACCGATCATGATGGGTCGTCCTCCAGATGTTGTCAATCCTGGCAGACATGGTCTCAGGAAGGCCGGGGTCCGGAGTTTTGAGTTTTGAGTTTTGAGTTTTGAGTTCATCAAAGTCTGGTGTCGATGTTTCCATTGTCAAGCGGCAGGCGCCTGTACCTTGTGTCCTGTATCTGGGTGGGTGGGTGGATCGAGTATCCAGTATCCAGCATCAAGTATCGGGCGGGCGGTTGGGCGCAAGAACGGGCCCCGAAGGGCCCGATGAACTGCCTCGAAAATCTGTCAGAATCCCGGAGGGCGCTCTCCTTGGGGCACCGTGCCCCGGGCACCGGGCCGTCGTTGCTCCATGCGGTTCTGCTTGGTCCGCTGCTTCACATCCTGGATCTTCCGCCACTGCTCGTAGGTCAGGATCTGGCGCACCTCGAGCAGCATCTCGAAGCGTTCGGTCTCGAGCCTGTGGCGCGCGGTTTGGAACGCGGCGTAGGCAGCACGCACAGGATCCGGATCGAAGACCTCCCGGTCGACCGAGTCCGCGAGATCCAATCCAGCCTTTTCCACATCGGCCTTGAGGTCGATCATCCTTTTGGCGTGGGTGAAGACCACGTCCCGTATCCGACCCTGCTGGTCTTCGGTCAGTCCGATGTGCTCCACCAAGCGCGGATTTTCCCACCACCTGCCCGGCGGCAAGTCGAAATCGTTCGCCGCCACAGGGCTTGCTGCGATCAACACTCCAAGGATCAACATCAACTTCTTCATGACTGCCTCCACTCTCGCCCTCTCACGACGCGCCGTTCTCGTAAATGGCATCTTCCAGTCCCGGTTCGATGATTTCGAATCCCGGGATCGAGTCGTCGGCCAGCACCGCGTCGACCTCGGCCAGAATCTGCTCGACGGCTAATTCCGTCGCAGCCCCGTTGTCAACCACCACCGGTGCCGGCGCCCACAACACACGTAGCGCAATCGCCGTCACCAGAATCGCGGCAGCGGCGAGAATCGGCCGTATCCATCGCCGATTTCTCTGCGTTCTGACAACCGGCGTCACCGGCAGCTTGGCCATGATCTCTTCCCGCTGCCGGTCCCAGTCCGGAGCCTCGGCTACGAGGTGCTGACGCTGTTGCTCGATCGCCTCCGCCATGAGCGAGACCCGCTGGCGGCAGCTCAGGCACGACCCGAGGTGCTGCGCAGCCACCGCCTCGAGTTCGAGACAGGCCACCGCGGCGGTGATCTCATGTTCTTCGAGATGGCTCTTCATCTGTATGCTCCCAACTCCTCGCGCAGCCGGTGCACCGCCCGGTGCAGCTGCGTCTTGACCGTCCCCACGTGAACGTCGAGGACTTCCGCGATCTCTTCCAGCTCCATCTCGGCGTAGAAACGGAGGCGGAAGATCTCGCGTTGGCGCGGGGGCAGATCCTCCTCGAGCGCGGTGAGGGAGGCGACGGCCTGTTTCTGCATCGATCGGGCCTCGGGTCCGGCATCCCTGTCCGGCAGCTTGTCGAGGAGGCCGACATCATCGTCGGTATCGTGCTCCTCTTCGACCACCGCCTCGCGACGACGACGACGCAGCTCGTCGAGGCAGGTGTTGATGGCGATCCGAGTGAGCCAGGTCGAGAAGGCGGCACGCCGATCGAAATCACCTATCCGCGTGAAGGACTTGACCAGGCTGTCCTGCGCCGCCGCGTCTGCGTCCGCCGCTCCGACATACTGGCGACACACCATCCACACCCGGCGCTGGTGGCGGTTGACGAGCTCGCCGAAGGCATTGCGGTCGCCGTTCTGCGCCCGCAGCACCAACGCATCATCCGCTTCGGACAGATCGGTGCGAGACGGATCCATGGCCATTGCTCGTAACACAACGATACGACGATTCGCGCCGCATCGCGGTTGACAACCACAAAGCCAGTTAAAATCGCCCCAGGATTCCTGTTTTGAGTTCTCAGTTTCGAGTTTTGAGTTGTCCCCCACCCACCCCTGTTCGATTCGGGCGGGCGGGCGGGAACTCAAAACTCATAACTCTCAACTCAAAACTCGGTCCTCGGTTGGCACAACCACCGTTAGCGCTCCCGGCACCACCTCGAAGCGAGCCACCGGCGGCTCGAGGGTCACCGAGTTTCCGTCGAGGTGGGCGGGCAGGGGCTCGGAGAAGTGCAGCTCGAGCCACCGCGACTGCAGCTCGTGGCTTCCCCTCGAGGACCCGAGGGTGCCACGCATGGCCGCGACCAGCCGCGTCAATCGGCCCAGAGTCCCGACGTCCTCCGCCAGACAGGCATCGAGGAGACCGTCGTCCGGCACGGCGGCCGGGGTCAGGGCGAAGCCGCCGCCGGTCGTCGGACCGCCATGGACTGCGAGAATCAGCATGGTGCCGTCGAAGTTATCCCCTTCGGTCACCATCCGCACAGTCTGCATCCGGTAACGAAAAAGCGACTGTAGAACGGCGGCCAGGTACAGGGCGAATCCTCCCAGAATCGGGTGCTTCGCCGCCTTGAGCTTCATCGCGCGGTCGTTGATGTCGCCGGTCATACCGACGCCGATGGCATTCAACACCACGTGGTCGCCGATGGCGATGAGGTCGACCGCTCGAGTACGACCTCCGACCGCGACCCTCGCCGCGGTTTCGAGGTCCGTGGGTACTCCGAGAGTTCGTGCGCCGTCATTTCCCGTTCCCAGGGGCAGGATCGCGAGCTCGCCGTTTCCGGCCCGGTGGAGCCCCTCCGCCGCCTCGCAGACTGTGCCGTCCCCGCCGGCTACCACCACCCGCCGAACACCGTCCGCGACCGCTGCGGCCGCGAGCTCGGTCGCATGCCACGGCGCTTCGGTGAACACCACCGGCGCCGACACCCCCCAACCGGCCAGCTGCTCTTCGATCCGCGGCCACTCGCGGCCGAGCCTTCCGCTGTCCGCCGCCGGATTGACGATGACCCGCACGGCCAAAGCCTAACAGAGAGACTCCTTCTCGAGCCACGAAAAGTGGCGCCGGGGGGGACCGGCGCCGGGAGGGGAGGGACGTACTGACCACCGTCTTGTGCGGCAGAGTATGGCGACACTGTGCGAACCCCTCGTTGACGGGACATGAAGTCGACGTAAACTTGTCGTCTCCGCCAACGGTGCCGGCCACCTCTCTCAGGCTTTGCAGCAGCGTTCATACAGGGCCAGGTACTTCAAACTCTCTTTACACACCCTTCATCGAATTCTGATGCCGGATTCGCAGTGGTTTCACCCCGCCGCTCGAACCTTTCGCTATGGATACGCGGCAGAGCCACCATCCGCCAGCACGAAAATTTCACCCCGGTCCGTTGCAGCCGGCCTCGAAACGGAGTGCCCCAAAATGATGTACTGCTACTCGGACGCCGTGAGCCCGACGGATCATTCCGCATCCGCCGGCTCGGTCACTCATGCGATCGATGCCGCAACCAGATTCGAAACCAGGTGCGAGTGGCGGTCTCCGTCACAGAGCGAGAAAGTCGCGGCTCGCAGGGTGATGCCGGAGGCGTTGAGGACTATCCTCTGGACCCTGGCGAGATATCGACCCGAACGTGGGGATGGATGAAACGCCCATTCCCGCCTGAGCTGTATCGCTCGCCGACGCAGAACGACAGATCACCTGTAACTCGATCCCCACATCGCTGCATAAAACGACCTCGGTACACACAGAGTGACTCTGTTCATGAATCCAGTCCACCCGGCTGCAGTCACAAATTGAGTTTCGATGCCGGCTGTACTACCGTGTGTTCGGATTGACGCCGACAGAAAATGGGTGTGATCGAGAACAGTGAGAACCTCCACTTAGGGGCATCATGAGTTTCTTTCAAATAGCGATCGTCATCCTCTTCGGCCTCGCCGTCTCGGACCTGGTCGTCGGCGTCAGCAACGACGCGGTCAACTTCCTCAACTCCTCGATCGGCTCACGGGTGGCACCGCGATACGTCATCATGATCATCGCCAGCCTCGGCATACTCGCCGGCGTGACGTTTTCGTCCGGCATGATGGAGGTCGCGCGCAAAGGCATATTCCACCCGCAACTTTTCACAATGCCCGAGCTGATGACGATCTTCCTCGCCGTCATGCTGACCGATATCATCCTCCTCGACCTCTACAACACCTTCGGTCTTCCCACGTCGACCACCGTGTCGATCGTCTTCGAGCTGCTCGGCGCAGCGGTCGCCGTGTCGCTTCTCAAGCTGTGGGAGAGCGGTTCGAGCCTGGGGGAGCTGGTCAACTACATCAACTCCGGCAAGGCGCTGGCCATCATCTTCGGAATCCTGCTGTCGGTTGTGATCGCGTTCCTCGCCGGCGCTGTGATCCAGTATTTCAGCCGACTGATCTTCACCTTCGATTACGAGAAACGCCTCCGGCGCTACGGCGCGCTGTGGGGAGGAGCGGCGCTCGCGTCGATCACCTATTTCATTCTCATCAAGGGCGCCAAGGGGGCCTCGTTCATCACTCCCGAAACTCTCTCGTGGATCAAGGACAACACCGGCCTGATCCTGATCGGTTCATTCGTGGTGTCGGCGATTCTGCTGCAGCTTCTGATGACCTTCACCCGCATCAACCCTCTGGCACTGGTCGTCCTCGTCGGCACATTTGCCCTCGCCATGGCCTTCGCTGCGAACGACCTCGTCAACTTCATCGGCGTACCTCTCGCGGGCCTCAGCGCCTACACCGAGGCCTACGCCACCGCGGACCCGGTGAACGCAACGATGGAGGCGCTGGCGCAACCGGTGCGCTCGAGCACCCTGTTTCTTTTGACTGCAGGTGTGATCATGGTGATCACTCTGTGGTTCTCGCGCAAGGCCCGTTCGGTCACAAAAACCGAGGTCCGCCTGGGAAGACAGGAGGAAGGCTTCGAGCGTTTCGAATCGTCCGTACTGTCCCGGGCCATCGTCCGTTCGGTCGCAAATGCTCTGGGGAATGCGGGAACGCTCATTCCGAAACGCCTTCGAGGGTGGATTGCGAGTCGGTTCGATCGCTCGGAGATTCGACCCGCCCCGGCGGCCGATGGGTCAGTGCCGTCGTTCGACCTGGTACGGGCCGGCGTCAATGTGATGGTTGCAAGCGCGCTGATCTCACTGGCAACATCGTTCAAGCTGCCGCTGTCGACCACATACGTGACCTTCATGGTGGCGATGGGCACATCTCTCTCGGACCAGGCCTGGGGGCGGGACAGTGCCGTCTATCGGGTGAGCGGGGTTCTCACCGTCATCGGGGGCTGGTTCTTCACCGCGATGATGGCGTTCACTGTTTCATCGATCTTCGCGACCCTGATTCTCTTCGGAGGCGGCTGGGCGGTCGGCGGCATTCTCGCTCTCGCGGTGTTCATGATCTACCGATCACATCACGTCCACCGGCGCCGCGAGAGGGCAGAGGAATCCGTGGACGTTTTCAACCTTCGCAAGATCAAGGACTCGACCGCGGCGGCCGAGGTGACTGTCCGTCATCTGGGCGTTTTTCTGCGCGAGGTGCGGAGGGTCTATTACACCGGATTCGACGGTCTCTTCGAGGAGAACCGGCAAGAGCTCAAGAAGGCCCGCGAGGGGCAACGCAAGGTCCAGCAGTGGTCCAACGTCATCGCCGCCAACATCTTCAAGGTCTTCCGCCTCCTTGAGTGGGAAGATGTCGAGACCTCCCAGCGGTACGCCCTCACCATCAGCAGCCTGCAGGAGATCTCGGAGAGCTTACGGGACATCGTCGTCCGATCCTACCTCCACGTTGCCAACAACCACTCGGGACTGCTCGCCGAACAAATCGCGGAGCTCGACAATATCCGGACCGACGTCGGGCAGATTCTCGAGCGTACCTCGAATGCGCTGCTCCTCGACGCAGAACCCGACACCGAAGCGATCGCAGCGGCCAACCGAGACCTGCGGATGTTGGTCAACGAATTCGACCAAAACCAGATTGCGCGGATCCAGGACAACCACTCGAAGACCCGACTCAGCATCCTCTTCTATAGCCTGGTTTGGGATTCAATGAAGATCGCCGAACAGACGACCTACATCTTCGACGTCTATATCGAATCTCTTCGACGCGACGGCGATACCAGCGGCCCGGGAGACCCGCAGGAACAGCCGCACGCCGAATCGGCCTGATCAGCTTGTTCCCAAGCGCTTATAACCAGACAGCAAAATAAAGGCCTCGAGCCGCCAGGCATACGGCATTGGCAGAGTCGCTGCTAGGATGACACAGCGGTCGCGAGGTCCCCTTCCGCGGCTGCCAGTCCAACCAGTTGACTACTGGGGTCTCCACGTAGATGAGCAACAGTATCGAAAAGGACATTCAGGACGCCAGCACGGATGCCATGTGGCAATCCACAGCCGCACGCGTGTTGACGCTTCTGCTGCTGCTCTACGGTTTCCTCGTCAGCATCGGCATGCTTGGCAAGGCGTTCAAGATGTTCTCCGGCGGATTCGTTGGTGGATTGATCCAAAGTGCGTCGGACCCTCTGGTCGGCCTGTTCGTTGGGATCCTGGCGACAACTCTCGTGCAATCCTCATCGACCACGACGTCGTTGGTGGTGGCAATGGTTGGCAGCGGCAGCATGCCGATCGACACGGCTATCCCGATCGTCATGGGTGCCAACATTGGCACGTCGGTCACGAACACCCTCGTGAGTCTCGGTCACATCGGCCGCGGCCGCGAGTTCGAGCGGGCGTTCGCCGCTTCGACGGTCCACGATTTCTTCAATATTCTGTCAGTGGTTTTTCTGTTTCCACTTCAGATCTCCTCAAATTTCCTCGGACGCCTCTCGACCGCCCTGGCACAGATTTTCCAGGAAGTCGGCGGGCTCACGTTTTCGAGTCCCCTCAAGCTCCTCACCGGCCCTGCCGTCAACGCCGCGGCGTCGGTTTTTGAAGACCACCCCTGGCTACTCCTCCTGGTCGCTCTCGCGATCATGTTCGCCTCGCTGCGGTACCTCGTGGTGGTCCTCAAATCCATCGTCCTCGGCCGCGTCGAGGTCTTCTTCGACCAGACGCTCTTCGCCAACGCGGGCCGAGCGATGCTCTTCGGTCTCGTCATCACAGTATTTGTCCAATCATCAAGCATCACGACGTCTCTTGCCGTTCCCCTTGCGGGCGCCGGAATACTGACGCTTGCGCAGATCTTCCCCTACACCCTTGGCGCGAACATCGGTACGACCATCACGGCGATCCTGGCGGCCCTCGCAGTCGGCGAGCTCAGCGCGGTCACCGTGGCGTTCGCCCACCTTCTTTTCAACGTCTGCGGTATCGCAGTGATCTGGCCCTTGCCAGCGATACGCAAGATACCGCTTGGCCTTGCCGAAGGGTTTTCGTCGCTTGCAGCAAGCCATCGCTGGATAGCCGTCGCCTACATCCTCGTCTGTTTCTACACCGTGCCATTCGTGGCAGTTTTACTTTTGAGGTGAACCATGATCAAGGAATTTTTCGAGCTATTTCGCCGAGACAATCTGATGCAGCAGGCCTACGACCAGTCACTCGAGATGCTCGAGGCCGACCGGGAGATGTTCCTCGCCGCCTCAAGCTCGCTTCGCGAGCATGACGACGCGCGCATCGAGCTCGACATCTACGCCAAGGACCAGCTGATCAACGCCTACGAGCGCGAGGTCCGACGCAAGGTGTTGACCCACCTCGCGCTGACAACGAGCAAGAACATCGCCGCCGGTCTCGCGCTGGTGAGCATCGTCATCGATATCGAGCGCATCGGCGATCTGACCAAGAACATCGTCGATCTGGCCCTCAATCACCCGGGAAAGCTGCACTGCGGCCCGCTCGAGGAAGGCATCCGCAAGATCGAAACCACGGTCAAGACGATGTTCACCCTGCTCATCGAGGCCCTGCCCGAGGGAGACGTGGACAAGGCCAAGGAGGTGATGTCAGAGCACTGGTGGATCGCTCGCCGGAGTGATGAGATCTTGAATCGACTGATCAAGCGGAGCGAGCCCGATTTGGTGTGTGCCGAGGCGGTGAGCACGGCGCTCTATGTGCGGTTCCTCAAACGAATCTCGGCCCATCTCATGAACATCGCCTCGAGCATCGTCAATCCGTTCGATCGCATCGGCTTTCGGGATGGCGATGCGATCAACCCGCAGGACGACGAGTAGCTCGAATCTTTGGTCAGTCTGGCTTCTGCACCGGAAGAAAACGAACCCTCACCGTGGTCCCGACGCCCTCTCGGGAGTCGAGCTCCAGCGTGCCTCCCAGGGCCTGTACCATGTGCTTGACGATGGCCAGACCGAGGCCGAGGCCCCCGTCACCCGGCGTTCTCGCCCGGTCCACCCTGTAAAATCGCTGAAGAACGGCCTTCAGCTCACCGGACGGAATCCCTTCACCATTGTCCTCGACCTCGATCACCGGCGTATCATCCTCGGTGAAACCCCGGACCTTGACCCAACCGCCAGGTCGGTTGTACTTGATCGCGTTGTCGACCAGATTGCGGATCACACGATAGAAACCGCGGCGATCGCTCCAGCACTCCAGGCCGTCCTCTATCGCCAACCTCACCTCGACCTTCGCCGATTCAGACTCCGGCTTCAGGTCCACCACGACATCATGGACAATTGACGCCACTGACACAGGTTCCAGCACGAGCTCGACCTGCCCCGCCTCGATGGTGGCAAGCTCGTAAAGCTCCGCAGTGAGGCGGTCGAGACGCTCGACCTGATGGACCAGCATCGCCGCGAGACGCGGATCCACCTCGCCCTCGAGTGCTTCGACGGTGGTCCTGAGAACGGTCAACGGCGAGCGCAGCTCGTGGCTGAGATCCTGGACGAAACGTCGCCTGAACTCGGCCGCCCTACGCACCAGCCCAACGTCGGTGAACAGGACCACCGCACCGCCACCGCGCACCGGAAAGGCGTGGACCTCCCACAGGCCGCGAGGGTTTTCGATCACCACCGGTTCGGGATCCTCGCCGCCGGCTGCTGCCTCGACTGCTCTCACCGCCCCCGGGTTGCGCAGGATTTCCAGTAGGTGGGTGCCCACCGCGACTCGCTCGACACCACAGAATCGTCGCGCCACCCGGTTGATCAGACGGATATCGAGGTCAGAGCTCACGACCAGCAAACCGTCACCGAGACTCGACGTCAGGTCTTCGAGCAGCTCTGATGTCCTGGCCCTCTCTGATTCGCAGGCACGTGCCGTCTGATGGAGTTCTCTCACAGCGCGTTGCGCGTCATGAGCATTATCCGCATCAAGATCACGCATCATTTCCCGTACCGGCGCCGCAGTCGTTCGCCAGGTCACCATTTCGAGGGACACCACCGCCAGCACCCAAAGCAGTATCGCAACCCACACTCCGCTCCAACCGTCACGTCCCGACGCCCAATAGAGGCCCAGGAACAACAGCGGCAGCCCCGCCAGAGCCGAAGTCAGCAGATGGACGCGTCGCTTCACGAGTAACCCCGAAATCGATAGCCGGCGCCGATGATCGTCTCGATCACCTCACCGCCGAGCTTTTTCCGGAGCGCCCTGACGTGGACATCGACCGTCCGCGTTTCGATGTCGCTCGACAGACCCCAGACCCGTTCAAGGATGTTCTCGCGCGACGCGACCCGCGGCCTTGTCGTCACCAGATGCCACAGGAGTTCGAACTCACGTACGGTGAGCCGGACAGGCGCGCCGTCGAGCTTCACCTCCATCGCCCCCCGGTCAATTTCGAGCCGGGAGTCGGCGTAGGAGTCGTCCGGCACACCGCCGTCCAGGTTCCTCCGCCGGAGAAGTGCGCGGATCCGGCTGCGGAGTTCTCGCAGAGAGAACGGCTTCGTGATGTAGTCGTCCGCGCCGAGGTCGAGGCCGAGGACCCGATCACTCTCGGTCACCCTCGCGGTGAGGATGATGATCGGCAGGTCGGCAACCGCCGGCGTTTCGCGCAACTCACGACACACGCCGAGCCCGTCGAGGTCCGGCAGGTTGAGGTCGAGAATCACCAGGTCCGGCGGATTGTCGAGGATGCCCTCGAGCCCCTCGCGACCGGTGGCGAAACGCTCCACTTGATATCCGTCACGCTCAAGAGCAATTCCGAGCGTCGTCGAGAGGTCCGGATCATCTTCCACCAGCACCAACCGTTGGGAGGTCATCTCATTTCTCCTGCGCGATATCGATGTGTCGGATCGGCTCTGCCTCGACGAGGTAGACGACCTCCTCGGAGATGTTGGTCGCCTGGTCGGCAATCCGCTCGATGTGACGCGCAACGAGAATCAGATCGATGGCCCGTGAGATCGTTTTGGGATCCTCGATCATATAGGTCAGGAGGACTCTGAAAATCTGCAGGTACAGCGCATCCACCTCGTCGTCGCGGAGGATGACGCCGCGCGCAGCATCGGCATCCCGCGCCACGTACGCTGCGATGGCGTCGGTCACCATCGCATGCGCGAGGCCGAGCATGCGCGGAAGGTCGACCAGGGATTTCAGCTGCGGGTACTTGCTCAGATGAAGGACGCCCTCCGCAATGTTGACCGCATTATCGGCGATCCGCTCGAGCTCCGGTCCGAGCTTGATCGCGACGATGACAAAACGGAGATCTGTTGCAGTCGGCTGCTGGCGCGCGATGAATTCTGTCGCCAGGCGATCGATCTCGACCTCGTGCTGGTCGATCTCTTCATCCATCGCGATGACTTCCTCGGCGAGCTCGACATCCTGGTTGGCGAGGGCCACCGAGATGTCGTCGAGGCATTTTTCCACCAACCCGGCCATCGACAGGATGCTTCGCTTGATCTCTTCCAGTTCTTCTTCGAATTGCCGCTGCATGGGTGACTCCAGTGAGCTAAAATCTACCAGCTCGATCCTTCTATCCAAATCTCCCGGTGATGTACTCTTCGGTGATCGCTTTCGCGGGCTTGGTGAACATGGTGGTCGTATCTCCCACCTCCACCAGTTCACCAAGCATGAAGAAAGCCGTCCGATCGGCGATGCGTGCCGCCTGCTG